>CANHUD010000065.1 GCA_947463665.1 Sphingobacteriales bacterium | reverse complement strand
GAGTATGTGTTGGTACAGCTACCGAAACCTTCTTTGTCCATTTGTGCCACCATATTGACCACTCGGTTTTTCTTTTCCGGTTCACCCTGAGGCAGGAGCGACAGGTGCGACACTTTGGCAGACAGGAAGAGCATGGCAGAGGAGTTCTTGCAGGCAGCTACACAGGCACCGCAACCGATACAGGCGGCGGCAGCGAAGGATTCATCGGCCTTCTCTTTTTCGATAGGTAGTGCATTCCCGTCAACCGCATTACCGGTATTTACGGAAACATAGCCACCAGCCTGAATGATCCGGTCGAACGAACTGCGGTCAACCATCAGGTCTTTCAGCACTGGGAAAGCATTGGCCCGCCAGGGTTCTACCACAATGGTATCACCGTCTTTATATTCACGCATGTGCAGCTGACAGGTAGTGGTTTCTTTCCAGGGGCCGTGGGGGCGACCGTTGATCACCATAGAGCACATTCCGCAGATGCCTTCGCGGCAGTCATGATCAAATGCGATGGGTTCTTTTCCTTCTGCGATCAGTTTTTCATTAAGCACATCGAACATTTCCAGGAAGGACATTTCAGAAGATACATTGCTGACCGGATAGGTCTCAAAGGCACCGGTGTCGTTCCTGTCTTTCTGACGCCATACTTTCAGGGTCAGATTCATGTTGTAGTGTTGCATATAGAGGAAGTTAATGCTGCGTTATTAAAATTTATTTGTAGCTGCGCTGGCTGGGTTTAACTACATCATAGAGCAGTTCTTCTTTGTGAAGATCCCAGTTGTTTTCACCTTTGAATTCCCAGGCGGACACGAACATATAGTTGGCATCATCGCGGAGGGCTTCTCCATCCGGTGTCTGGTATTCTTCGCGGAAGTGACCGCCACAGCTTTCGTTTCGGGTGAGGGCGTCGATGCACATCAGTTCTCCCAGTTCAATGAAGTCGGCTACTCTTCCGGCTTTGTCCAGTTCTGGATTGAGGCCGTTTACGGTTCCTGGGACACGGAGGTCTGTCCAGAATTCTTTTTTGAGTGCACGAATCTCTTCAATTGCCTGTTTGAGTCCTTCTTCGCTGCGTGCCATACCACATTTATCCCACATGATCTTACCCAGACGTTTGTGGAAACTCTCGGCAGACTGGTTACCCTTGATATTGATCAGCGTGTGCAGGCGGTCGGCCACTGCTTTCTCCGCTTCAGCGAAGGCTGGATGATCGGTAGCCATTGATGTTGTCCGGATCTCATCTGCCAGGTAATTACCAATGGTGTAAGGGACTACGAAATAGCCATCTGCCAGCCCCTGCATAAGCGCGGATGCACCCAGTCGGTTGGCACCATGATCGCTGAAGTTTGCTTCACCGAGGGCATATAGGCCCGGAACGGTGGTCATCAGTTCATAATCTACCCAGAGGCCGCCCATGGTATAGTGTACGGCCGGATAGATGCGCATCGGCACTTCGTATGGATTTTCGCCGGTGATCTTTTCGTACATATCGAACAGATTCCCGTATTTCTCTTTGACCACGTCCATGCCCAGCTGGCGGATGGTAGCGGCGTCTACGCTGCCCAGATTGCGCTTGTTGACTTCAGCTTTTCCGTAGCGTTCGATAGCTGCCGCGTAATCCAGATATACTGCCTGTTTTGATGAACCCACTCCATAGCCGGCATCACAACGCTCTTTGGCTGCGCGGGAGGCTACATCGCGGGGAACGAGGTTACCGAAAGCAGGATATCTGCGTTCCAGGTAATAATCGCGTTCGTCTTCCGGGATATCGCCGGGTTTGCGGTTATCGCCTTGTTTTTTAGGCACCCAGATCCGGCCGTCGTTACGGAGCGATTCCGACATGAGCGTCAGTTTCGACTGATGATCACCGCTTACCGGGATACAGGTTGGGTGGATCTGCGTGAAGCAGGGATTTCCGAAATAGGCTCCTTTCTTATGCGCTTTCCATGCGGCTGTTACATTGGAGCCCATGGCATTTGTAGAGAGATAGAAAACGTTTCCGTAGCCACCGGAGCAAAGCAGAACGGCGTGGCCGAAATGCCTTTCCAGTTCACCGGATACGAGGTTACGGGCGATGATACCGCGCGCTTTGCCGTCGATGACCACTACGTCCAGCATTTCATGGCGGGCATACATGGTAACATTACCCAGGGCGACCTGACGTTCAAGGGCCTGGTAAGCACCGATGAGCAGCTGCTGACCGGTCTGGCCGGCAGCGTAGAAGGTACGCTGTACCTGTGTTCCACCGAAAGAACGGTTGCTGAGCAGACCACCGTATTCACGGGCGAATGGTACGCCCTGTGCAACGCACTGGTCGATGATAGAGGTACTCACTTCTGCAAGGCGGTGTACATTGGCCTCGCGGGCACGGTAGTCGCCACCTTTGATAGTATCGTAAAAGAGACGATAGACTGAGTCGCCGTCATTCTGGTAATTTTTTGCGGCATTTATACCACCCTGCGCAGCGATCGAGTGTGCGCGGCGGGGGGAATCCTGAAAGCAGAAAGCTTTCACTTTGTACCCCAGTTCACCCAGTGTGGCAGCGGCCGAGGCACCGGCCAGTCCGGTACCCACTACGATGACCTCCAGCTTGCGTTTATTGGCCGGGTTGACCAGTCGGACCGTAGATTTATACGCGTTCCATTTGTCATCAAGCGGACCGGCGGGAATTCTTGCGTCGAGCATATCGTTCTTCCAGTTTTAGGTTTAGAATAAGAAAGTTAGATTTCCCAGAGGGATTTCGATATTGAAATACATGAAAATGGGCATCAGAGCGAAGATCAGCGGTACAAGTACAGCATAGCCAACACCGATGCGTTCGATCAGAACAGCGTATTTACGGTGTTTCCATCCCAGTGTCTGGAATGCGCTCTGGAAGCCATGGAGTAAATGCCAGGCGAGAGAGAAGCAGCCCAGAACGTAGACTATGACGGCCCATTCTTTGGCAAATACTTCATCCATTTTAGCATAAAGGTTATGCGTTTTGAATTCGCCGTATTGAACATCCTGCAGACCTCCGAATCGGGAGGGCGTCCAGAAATCAGCCAAGTGAATAACCAGGAATAAAAGAATCAGCGTTCCCAGAACAGCCATGGAACGGGAGTACCAGGGGCTGGTCTGAGCAGGTGCGTTGATGGCATATTTTTGAGAACGTTTCGCGTTGTTCTGACGGGCCAGCAGGTAACCCTGCCAGATGTGTACGATGAATCCGGCGAAGAGTCCGAATTCCATGGTGCGGATCAGCACATTGGAACTCATGAAGTGTGCTGCTCGGTTAAAATTTTCTTCTCCGTTAGTGAACAGTACATTCACGTTCACATAGGCGTGTACGATGAGAAAGAATATGAGGAACAATCCGGTAGCGGCCATCACGAACTTTCTGCCTACGGAAGACGTCAGAAACTGATTCCAGTTCATACAGATAGAGGGAGGTTTATTTTAACAATCAGGCAAAAATACTTCAGCAGAGCGGATCACAAACATTTTTTTTCCGGTGCCGTGTTCATGTATAACAATACTACAGAAGGCTGGTTCAACAATCAAGGATTGTTTAATCTGCGAAGGAGAATGTTATCGATGGCAGCAAACAAATGTTGCGGGAGACTGGTGCGCCAGGCAGGGAATGCTAATAGTTCTATGTATCGATCGATGCGTGCATTCCGAAAATCATACTGAGAGGATTCCGGCAGACCGATCATAACGATCCAGCCTCCTTCTTCGGCCACCTCTTCATTCCATTCTTCGTAATAGCACTGGTCGCTACTGTGAAAATTGAGGACATTCTCCCCTATCAGGATAAATTTAGAGATGCCTTCGGCGATGAGTTTATCTACAACTTCCCGCTTGAGCATCATGATATCGTTTTCGATGGCATCGTTCCATTCTCCAATCAGTTCGAGGATAGCGAAGGAGAGGTCGTAATCTGCAAAAATCAGTTTGAGATAGAGCGTACGGGAACCAAAATCATCCCATTGAGGATGGATGTAGTAGTTATAAACCGTTTGTTCGTATGCAAATTCATTGTGTTCCCTTCCGAAAAAAGGAGATTTTTCATCTTCTTCTGCGGTATAGAGGTGACGCCAGTTGAAATATGGTTCGAGATCGTACATTGGGCCTGCAAAACTAGCGAATCAGGTTCAATCTGCGAGCCAGGCTTCTGCAGCCAGTTTTACACTGCCATGTTTAAGCAGAAGTTGACGAGCCTGTTCATAATCCTGAATTTGAATTCGTTGCATGAGCATTTTAACTCCGCGATCTACCAGCTTCTCATTGCTGAGCTGCATGTTCACCATTTTGTTATCCTCTACCCTGCCCAGCTGGATCATTACTGCTGTAGAGATCATATTGAGCACCAGTTTCTGGGCCGTTCCGCTTTTCATTCGGGTACTCCCGGTAATAAATTCCGGTCCAACCACTACTTCTACAGGAAAATCTGCCGCCTTTGACACGGGAGCGTTGGGATTACAGGTGATAGATCCCGTGACGATTCCATTTTTTCGGCATTCATTCAAGGCTGCAATAACATAAGGCGTTGTACCACTGGCGGCGATGCCTACTACTACATCTTTGGAGGAAACCTCGTATTTAAGGAGGTCCTGCCAGCCATCTTCCTGAGAATCCTCTGCAAACTCCACGGCTCTGAACATGGCGTTTTCTCCTCCGGCGATGATGCCGATGACCATCCCGTGAGGGACCCCAAATGTTGGCGGGCACTCACTGGCGTCCACAACACCCAGCCGGCCGCTGGTGCCGGCACCAATGTAAAAGAGACGACCGCCTGTGAGCATCCGGTCAACGATGGCCGAGACAAGTTTTTCTATTTCCGGAAGAACTGCCTGAACTGCCAGTGGAACACGCTGGTCTTCGCGATTAATATTTTCGAGCAGGTCGCTGACCGACATTTTCTGCAGATCGCGGTAAGGAGAATCCTGTTCTGTTACTTTAATAAATTCATTCATAATCTCCTGACTGTTTATCGGTGAAAGGCAACCAGGCCGTCCATGGGTGCCTGCAGGATCGAGCCGGTTTCCAGTCCGTAAGATGCTGCCATATCCCGGATAACATCCTGGAAACCATGGGCGATGCTTCCCACGAAATGGATCGGGTATTTCCAGCTTTCACCGTATTTGCAAACATGTTGAAAGAAGAAATCGTTCAAACCGTCTTCTATGATGTTTTCAATCATGTAATGCCCGCGGTTTTCTGCCAGAAACAACGCGAAGGATGCAAGATAACGGTTCGGCAGAGGTTTTTTGTACACATTATCCAGAATTTCCTGCGGAGTGGTCACATACTTTGCGTCAAATCTTGCACGAAGTTCTTCGTCAAATGTGTTGTAGAGGTAATATTGGATTACTTTTTTACCCAGGCTGGCACCGCTGCCTTCATCTCCCAGCACATAGCCCAGTCCGGGAGAATTACGTGCGATTTTTGAGCCATTGTAATAGCAGGAATTAGAGCCGGTCCCAAGAATGCAGGCAATACCCTTTTCTTTTTTACAGAGAGCCCTTGCTGCGCCCAGAATATCTGTTTCTACCTGAACCTTAGCGGAAGGGAACACCGCTTTCAGGGCTTTTCGGAGGGATGTACGATTGTCAGGATTCTTCGTTCCGGTACCGTAATAATGAATCTCATCCACTGTGAGGGGGTTGATCTGGCTGGTGAGTTGTTCATTCAGCAGACCGATGATTTGGGAAGTGGACAGGAAATAAGGGGATATTCCTGCTGTAAGGACTGTTTTTTTTTGTCGCTTACCCAACAGACACCATTCCGTTTTCGTGGACCCGCTATCGGCAATCAATTTTATGAGTGGCATGATTTATTCAACTTTATTGGGGAAATTTGCGTTTTGGAACTCAAGGTACAAGGATCGAAATGAAAAATAAAAATTTACAGGTTTGGTTTCCGTTCTTCTTCTCTTTGTCGATGATAGCCGGCATGTTTCTGGGCTACCAGCTGCATCAGAAAATGCCATGGGCCGGCGGGCTGCTGCAGTCAACATCGAGAGGTCAGCTTCAGGAAGTATTGGATTTAGTGAAGGGCCGGTATGTAGATGATGTCAATACGGATTCACTGAGAGAATCAGCCATTGATGAGATGTTATCGCATCTTGATCCGCATTCTTTGTACATACCAGCAAAAGAGCTTAGTGCAGTGAATGAAGATCTGGCGGGCAAATTCGAAGGCATTGGCGTTGAGTTCAACATATTTGAGGACACGGTACACATTATAACCGTTTTAAAAGACGGACCCAGTGATCGGGCAGGATTAAAAGCCGGCGACCAGCTGGTGGCGGTGGAAGGAAAATCGATCGCCGGTAAAAAGATCCAGTCGGATGATGTTAAGGCACTCTTGAAAGGCCCGAGCAAAAGCACCGTTAAAGTTGCTATCCGCAGGGGTACGAAAATTATAGATTTCAGCATACAGCGAGGATTTATTCCATTGTATGCGCTGGATGCATCGTATATGCTGGATTCCAGCAGCGGGTACATACGGATCAACAAGTTTTCAGAAACCACGTATGAGGAGTTTATGGAAGCGTTGGAAAAATTACAGGCCAGGGGTATGAACCAGCTGGTGCTGGATCTACGGGATAATGGCGGAGGGATTCTGAACGAAGCGGTAGAGATGGCGGATGAATTTTTAGCGGGTGAGAAACTGATTGTTTACACGGAAGGCAAGCATAATCCACGAAGGGAATATAAATGCCGGCGGCGGGGACTATTTGAGACCGGTACGCTGATTTTACTAATGAATGAGGGCTCTGCATCTGCCAGTGAGGTATTGGCGGGAGCTTTGCAGGACTGGGATCGTGCTATTGTGATAGGACGACGCAGTTTTGGCAAAGGTCTTGTACAGGAACAGTATTCATTGTCGGACGGAGCTGCATTGCGCCTCACGGTTGCGCGCTATTACACACCATTGGGCAGAAGCATACAAAAATCATATGATCATGGTCGTGATGTGTATCGCAATGAAATCGGACAGCGGATACATGATGGCATGAATGGGGTAAAAGACACCGCGCAGGTTTCCGCCAAAACGTACAAGACTACTGAAGGGAAAATCCTCTATGATGGTGGTGGCATTACGCCGGACGAGGTCGTATCCATTGATACCACCGGGAGTACGGTTCTATTAAGTGGTTTGTATGCAAAGAATACACTGGGACGGTTTGTGTATCGGTATTATGTTGCGCACAACGATCAGTTTCTGCCCTATCAAAAGCCGTCTGATTTTACTCGATCCTTTAAGGTTACTGAGCCTGTTTTTCAGGATTTTCTTTCATTCGCCCGAAAAGATTCGATATCCCTTCAAAGCCTTTCCGGGAGAGACCGGTTGTTTTTGGAGCAGCGTCTGAAAAGTCTTTTTGCCCGTCAGCTTTGGCGTACCGAAGGTTATTTTGAAGTATCAAATGCCGAGGATCCCATGATCACCAAAGCGATTGACATCATCAGGCGCGGGGCTTCCGCAACACGTAAATAATGGAACTGCATTTTTGTGTATTGCCGATGGCTGAGACATTAGAGGCCAGACCATTGAAGAAAGCAGAAAGGTAATTAACACTGCCGGATCGGTACTTTTCACTGAGCATGGATACATAGAAGCTGTCGAACCACATAGGCAGCATTTTCTCTATGGTGAATCCATGTTTTTCAGCCAGAGTTTTCATAGAACCGGGAGAAAAATGATACAGATGTCTTGGAACATCATATGCGGCCCAGTATTGCTGGTAGGCCAGTTGATCGTTTGCAGTGTAGTTCGGCACTGCCACTATGAACACGCCTTCCTGTTCCAGTAAAGTAGCTATTCGGTTCATGTACCGGTGTAGTTCATGAACATGTTCCAGTACATGCCACATAGTAATTACCTGAAACTTTTGCTTCAGTGTAAAAAGATCATCCGAATTGTACACATCCAGTCCTTTGGAGGCAGCCGTTTTTCGGGCGGTCTCATTCGGTTCCAATCCAACGGTGTTCCATCCGGCATCCTTCATCACGTTCAGGAAGCCACCTGTTCCGCATCCGATATCGAGTACATTACCAGCTGTTCGTCCGGATACCCGACGGATAAGTGCTCGTTTTTTTTGAAGGGTGTACGTGCGGACGAGGTGGTAAAGTTTATGGATGATACCCTGACGGGAATCGGTATGTGAAATGTATTGTTCCGACTGATAATAATCACCGATTTCTTCTATGATCGGTGCGTCCTGGGTAAATCGAAGGGAGCATACCTGGCAGGTCCACACGGCAAACTCTTTTCCGCTTACTGAGAAATCTTTTACCAGCAGCGATGATTCGATATCGCTGCTTTTACATACCGGGCAGTTTTCGTGATGGACCATTTAGGAAGCAGATTTGATTTCATATTGGAGAGGAGGTTGAGCCGGATATTGGGTACCGGATCTCCCTACACCAAGACGTTCATGTTTATATGCATACAGGATGATCATAGCCACAGAGACCAGCGCCAAGAGTACCATCCAGACATTCCAGTGACGGGTAGTTTCTGGCAGTAATTCTTCGTTTTCTCCGGTAACATCAGCGGAATCTTCCACGGGTTGAATGGGAATGGTGTGATCCGATCCCACTTTTTCACCAACGAGCTGCTGCAGGCAGATCTGGTTATCATTCTGAACCAGTGTACCAATGCCGGTCCATTCGAAGGTTTCACCACTTTCCAGACATTCCATCACAAAGCTGCACCAGTCGGTTAATTTTTGATCGACTTCCTGTTCACTGATTGTCCATTTAGAAGACATGAAAGCCATCAATCCGTCACTGTGGCCTGCAGCCGTACCGGAGAACCGGAAAAATTCCTGCGGTTCTGAAAAACTGCCAGTTGCTTCATTAAATGTTGCAGGAATGCGCACCCATTCGAAGGACCCTAAGTTGGATATTGACAGCTTTTTTCGCTGAATGAGGAAAAGTCTGAGCAGTTCAGCCGTTTCTTCCTGAGTTGTCATACCCAAATATAGAACATTCCCTTCTTTCGTCATTTTCCGAAGCGGAAAATACCGCCCAATACCATATTAAAGCCGTAATTATTGAATTGGTTCCAGCGCTGATATCCTGAATTCAGGACATTGTTGAACTGCGACCAGAGCGAAATGTTTTTGGTGACGCGGAACTGAAGACCTGCGTTTAGGTCGACAGCTCCCGGGGAGCGACCGCTAACGCCGGTATGGCGATAGAAATAAAGTGGTCCTTCCCAGAGGAAGAGATCGGTAGTCAGTACCAGATCATTGAGGATCGTCCAGCGGATATGACCGGATATTTCCAGCGGAATCAGGCTCCAGGGGCGTTGCGCGGTTTTCTGACCATGGAATTTATACCAGTTAAAGCGGGCAGATGTCGAAAATCTTTCTGCTTTTATGTATCCGATTTCACCCTGGAACTGAAGTGCCCGGATGCGTTGTTCGAAGAGCAGATCAAAGGATTTTCCGCTCACCGTATCATTCAGAAAGAGCGGTAGCTGGTGAAACTCCACATCCCCTACTCTGGCGCTATAGGTAAGGTGATCGGGAATGGTGCCTTTAAATCCTACATATCGTTCTACCGTTCTGGTGTTTTGCAGGGCAGAGGGCGTTTGCAGGAACGGGTTGATGGCTGCGAGGTTCCGGTAATCTCCTTTTTTAAAATAGCTCATCCATCCTGCCTGGAACATCCATTTTTCTCCGGAAACAGGCAGGTTGAACTGAATGTCGGGCAATAGTTTGAAGGCGTTGTTATCCCAGGATGGGATCAGTCCTGCATGAAGAAGCCAGGTTGGTTTCCGGATAGAGAGTGACACCGGTACCTGGACCAGACTATTCTGAATGGACGTTGACTGATGGCGGGAAAGTTTTGCCAGATCTGCTTCTACACCTATTTTCACCCGGAAGGACTT
>CANHUD010000064.1 GCA_947463665.1 Sphingobacteriales bacterium | reverse complement strand
GATTTTGCGGAACTGACCGGCAGCGAAGTGTTGTACGATCTGTATTGCGGTACCGGCAGTATCGGGATATTTTGCAGTGCGTCTACGAAGAAACTGATTGGTGTGGAGGCCATTGCCGAGGCGGTGGCAGATGCGAAGGTGAATGCCGAATTGAACAAAGTGGCGCATGCGGGGTTTTTTGATGGGGATGTGATCGATGTATGTACCGATGCGTTTTTTGAGGAACATGGCCGTCCGGATGTTGTGGTAACTGATCCGCCGAGGGCGGGCATGCACGAGAAACTCGTTCGGAAGCTACTGGATATATCGGCTCCAACCCTTGTTTATGTAAGTTGTAATCCGGCTACTCAGGCGCGGGATCTTCAGCTGCTGGATGAGGGGTATACGGTAGAGAAGATCCAGCCGGTAGACATGTTTCCGCATACGCATCACATAGAGAATGTGGTGCAGCTGAAACGTCGACCCTGATTGTTATTTAATTTTAAGAAATGAATTCAACCGAAATAAGGCCCAGAGGTTTTCAGGTATTGCCGCCGGTGATCAAGAATCTGCTGATCATAAATGGATTGTTGTGGCTGGCGCAGATCACCGTTGGAAGAGATCTGGTAGATCTGGAAGATCTGCTGGCGCTGCATTATGTAGCGTCCGATTACTATCATCCCTGGCAGTTCGTGACCTACATGTTCCTGCATGATCCGGGCAGTTTCTTCCATATTCTCTTCAATATGTTCGCCTTGTGGATGTTTGGAAGTACGCTGGAGAATTTATGGGGAACGAAACGCTTTCTGACCTTTTACCTGATCTGCGGTATTGGAGCGGCCTTTGTGCATATGGGCGCTCTGTGGTATGATATCCAGAAACTGGAACCTTTGTTCAGCAGAGGCTACATTTCTCCCGAAATGTATTACGGTCAGCTGAACATCCCCACGATGGGTGCTTCCGGGGCGGTGATGGGAATTTTTGCGGCGTTTGCGTATACCTTCCCCAACAGCAAGCTGCTGATTTTGCCTATACCCTTTCCTATCAAGGCGAAGTATGCCATGATGGGGCTGATTGCCTTTGATCTGATCGGCGGAATATCAAGCCGGTCTTCCGGTGTAGCGCATTTTGCCCATGTGGGTGGTGCACTGGTAGGTATTGTATTGTTGATGATCTGGAATCGCCGGAACCGACGTACGTTTTATTGATTATGTATTCAAGCGAAAACTGATCTATGGGCTATAGAGATTATCCCGCCGGGAAAAAAGTGTCGATCTGGAGTGAGCATAATGCACTGATGATGCTCATCATCCTGAATGTATTCACCTTCATTACGCTGCGGTTCATCATGGCTGTTTACGGCCTGTCGCACCTCAGTGAAGAGAAGTTTTATTCCAACATCTTTCAGTGGTTTGCTCAGCCCGGAGATCCCACTACCTTCATGACCCGTCCGTGGACCATGATCAGTGCAGCCTTTACGCATCTGGATTTCTTTCTGCTGCTGAGCAATATGCTTTGGTTGTGGACGTATGGCTACATCTTCCAGGACCTTACCGGTAACCGGTCGATCATCCCCCTGTATCTGTATGGGGCGATTGCCGGAAGTCTGTTCTTTCTGGCGGGTTATGTGCTGTTTCAGGGAAAAACGATGGGTGTAGGTGCCTCTTTCTATTTCGGGGCATCGGCTTCTATCATGAGTGTGGCCATCGGTACTACTGTACTGGCTCCCGGTTACCGCCTTTTTCCCATGATCAGCGGTGGATTGCCCATATGGGTGTTGACGGTTGTGTTTTTAGTGATCGATGTTTTTTATCTGGCCGCCCGGCCACTCTGGCTCCTTCCTCATCTGGCGGCGGGGCTGATGGGGCTGGCTTATGTACTGGCATTGCGCAGTGGGCGCGACTGGGGCACCTGGATGAACCAGAGTTATGAATGGCTGGTGCATCTGTTCGATCCCAAAACACAGGAGCGTAAGCGGAAGCGGGCAAGACAGGAAGTTTTTTATCATACAGGAGGGAAGCTTCCTTACCGGAAACAGACCAATCTTACGCAACAGCGGGTGGATGAACTACTGGATAAAATCAACCAGAAAGGTGGGTACGAAAATCTTACCGAAGAAGAAAAAGAGGTGCTGAAACGAGCCAGCAGAGAAGATCTGTAAATGCGAAGGAAGATGAAAGGAATCCGCCGCTTCTTTCTGGTCATCTATATTCCCGTCCTCCTGCTGTATCTGCTGGCTTCCTTTACGATGTATGTACATCCTGAAAACTGGTGGCCATCCGGTTTTCTGCCCCTGATGCATCCGTTTCTACTCCTGTTGGTCATTTTACTAACCATTTTGTCTATATCCGTACGATTCCGTTATGTATGGTTAGGCGTTGCAGCGCTGGGGTTGTCTTATCCATCTGTTTCCAACACGCTTCCACTTTCCATTCCCGGATCGTTTGTGCAAGAGAAGGAAAATGGGACCATCCGGGTGATGAGCTGGAATATCCGCCGTTTTACCCCATATTACCTGAATTATTTTGATCCCGAAAAGAATAATGTTGACGGAATGCTGGAGGAGATCCGCCGGTATGATCCCGATGTTCTTTGTCTGCAGGAATTTTATACATCCAAACGTCCGAATGGCCGGACGATGGAGAAGATCCGGAGCATGGGTTATCCTTATATGGCATTTGCCCGCCACCGGTATTTCAGGGAGTTGACGATTGAAGAAGGGAATATCATTTTTTCAAAATATCCCATTCTCAGCTGGCATGGATTTGAAGACGCCCGCCGGATGTCGGAGGGTTGGGATGAGCCTGTTTTTGCAGATATACTAACCGGTAAAGATACTATCCGTATTGGTGCTTTTCATATGGAGAGTTATGGATTTGTGCAGCGGGATTATGAGGATCTGGCAAAGATCCGAAACCAGGAGGACGAGGATTTGCGGGCATCCCGGCATATTTTCGGGAAGATGCGGTATGCGTTTCAGCGAAGAGGGAAGCAGGCGGATCTGATCAGCGGGAAGGTAGGGGAATCGCCTTTTCCTGTTATTCTTTGCGGTGATCTGAATGATGTACCGGCTTCTTATTCGTACAGGATTGTGAAGGGTGCGCTGGACGATGCGTTTCTGGAAAAAGGGGCAGGACTTGGGAAGACCTTTGTCAGCGGCCGATCCCGCCTGCTTACCTGGCTGCCTACCCTGCGGATCGATTATATTTTTACGGACAGGCGTCTGCCGGTGCATCAGTTCACCCGAACCACCGGAGGGCTTTCTGACCATCGGGGATTGGTCGCCGATATTGAACTGCCCAAAAAACAATAATTTTGGGGCATTATGGCGTTGAATGTGTACAATTCCCTGAGCAGGCAGAAAGAAGTGTTTGAACCGATTACTCCCGGACATGTGGGTCTGTATGTCTGTGGTCCAACCGTGAGTGGGGAATCGCATCTGGGGCATGCCCGGCCGTTCATAACATTTGATATTCTGTATCGCTACCTGCAGTTTCTGGGGTATAAAGTGAGGTATGTTCGTAACATCACGGATGCCGGACATTTTGAGGAGGAGGGCCGGGAGGCGGAGGATAAGATTTCGAAAAAAGCGCAGCTGGAGCGGTTGGAACCGATGGAGCTGGTGCAGAAATACACCAATCTTTTCCATTGGGCGATGAAGCAGTTCAACAATCTGGAGCCTTCTATCGAGCCAACGGCCACCGGGCATATTGTGGAACAGATCGTGATGATCGAGAAGATCATCCAGGATGGATATGCTTATGAGGTGAATGGATCTGTTTATTTCGATGTAGAGAAATACCACCGGGATTTTGGCAAGAAAGGCATTCCGTATGGCATCCTGAGTGGCAGGGTGCTGGAAGAGCAGCTGGAGACCACCCGGGAGCTGGAGGCGCAGGATGAAAAGCGGAACCGTTCGGATTTTGCTTTGTGGAAGCATGCGGCACCGGAGCACATCATGCGCTGGAAAAGTCCGTGGGGCACAGGTTTCCCCGGCTGGCATATTGAGTGTTCGGCGATGTCATCGAAATATCTTGGAGAGCGCTTTGATATCCACGGGGGCGGGATGGATCTGCAGTTTCCGCACCACGAGTGTGAGATCGCCCAGAGCACGGTATGCCATGGCCATATTCCGGCTCGTTACTGGCTGCACAACAATATGATCACCATCAACGGTAAGAAGATGGGTAAGAGTTACAACAATGTGATCAAACTAAGTGAGTTGTTCACCGGTACGCATCCGATTTTGGAGCAGGCCTATGCGCCCATGACCGTGCGGTTTTTCATTTTGCAGACGCATTACCGGAGTACGCTTGATTTCAGTAATGAAGCGTTGCAGGCTGCCGAGAAAGGCCTGAAGCGCTTGTGGGAAGCGTATATACTGCTGCAGCAGCTGAAATCTGATCCGGCGAAGGCGGTGGATACTAATGCTGATGCCCAGCTACGTGCCTGGGCCGGTGAGTTTGGGGATTTCATGAACGATGATCTGAATACCGCCAAAGTGCTCGCGAATATGTTCAATATGGTGAGTGTGATCAATTCTTTCCGAAGTGGTGAGCGGGAACAGAAGACCCTCACGCCGGAGACACTGGCGTATGTGCAGCAGGAGATGAAGACCTATCTGGAAGATGTCTTTGGGTTGAAGATGGAAACGACCGGGGATAACAACAAGCTGGAAGGCGTGTTGAAGCTCGTGGCGGATATCCGGAAAGAAGCCCGGTCGAGAAAAGATTTTGTTACCTCTGATAAGATACGGAATGCGCTGGCGGAGATTGGCATTACGATGAAGGATGAGAAGGACGGCAGTGTGCGCTGGGAGATCAGTTGATGCACGGATGGGCAGATTCCCACCCGTGCATTCCTGATTAAAAATGTTAGCGTACCAGTTTCAATTCTTTGATGATGTTCTGGCCGCCACCGAGTTTGTCGATGCACCAGAGCACGAACCGAATATCAACACAGATGGTACGGTTGAGGTCTTTGTCGAAGGCGATCTTATGACTGAGCGCTTCGTAGTTACCGTCGAAGGCCAGGCCGATCAGTTCACCGTTTCCATTGAGTACTGGTGATCCGGAGTTTCCGCCGGTTATGTCGTTGGATGTGATGAAGCCAACCACCAGGTCATTACGAACGGGGTCTTTATAGATACCGAAATCTTTTTTAGCGATTTTTTCCCGGACATCCTGCGGCAGATCGAATTCATAATCACCCGGTTTGTATTTTTCCATGATGCCACTGGCGGTGGTCACAAAATCGTAGGTGACGGCATCTTTGGGTTTATAGTTTTTCACCTGACCATAGCTGACGCGCATGGTGAACGTAGCGTCCGGGTAGCGGGTTTTCTTTGGATCCATTTGCATCACACCTTTGAGGTAGACCCGTCCGGCTTCAGCGTTTGCCTGGTTGAACTGGTTGAAAGCCGGAAGGATTTTGCTTTCATAGTTCCGGTAGAAGGCGCTGGCGGTGGAGAAGGCCGGATCGTTCTGGAGCACACTGGCATCCGGTTTTTGCGTGAACGCCTTCCATTTTTCGTCGTTCAGCAGCAGGGTATTGTACTGGATGAATCTGGCCAGTTTATCGAAGGTGGCATTCTCTTTTGGATCACCGTATGGCTGGCGGAGCCCTTCGTAGAATCCGATCGGGTGCTGGTTTTTATCGATATTGAGGTAGAACATGTGGAGTACATCGCGGATGATGTTTACATCTGCCGGTGCTTCATATTCTGCCAGGAAGGATTTTCTGGACCTATCCAGATTGGATAGTAGTCTTTTAACATCCGGGTGATCTGTACCTTTTTTGGTGAGTTCTGCTTCGAGGAGCGTGAGGTTAGCGGCGAAGCTGAGGAGGGTGCTGCCGAGGATGCCTTCCCGCAGATAGACTCTGTGTTTGGCATAGGGGCGCCATTTATTGTAGGCCGTGGACCAGTTGGCGAATACATCCTGAAATTCCGGTTTCCCGTTGGCCCAGGTCTGGAACTGAGTTTCGAAAGCCTGTTTTTGTTCGAAGACCTTGTATTTCAGCAGTTGTTTGCTTTCGCCATCGAAGAATTTCCAGTAGTTGGCGATGCTGGCATAGGAGGATGCCAGTTTGAGTTTGGTAGCTTCACTTTTTTTCATTTCGTTGAACATGTGTTTGAGGCGCATGTCGCGGAGTTCTACCAGTGAAGGGTTTTCGATATCTGTTTTGAGTTTTACGCCGAGGGAGGATTCGTAGCGATTGGTGGAGCCCGGATAGCCCCAGGTCATGGCATAGTCGTTATTCTTTACCCCTTTCAGAGAAACAGGCAGGAAATATTTCGCCTTATACGCAACATTTGCGGCATCGTATCTGGCGGGTTTCC
This sequence comes from Sphingobacteriales bacterium, assembly GCA_947463665.1. Classification (GTDB taxonomy): domain Bacteria; phylum Bacteroidota; class Bacteroidia; order Chitinophagales; family Chitinophagaceae; genus Pollutibacter. Next base: position 3,608 of record CANHUD010000064.1, on the reverse strand, counting down.
CGCTGGATCCCATATATACACGAAATACGGAAAAGTCGCCGGTATGTCTGGGCCATTCCCAGTTATCGGTATCACCACCGTATTTTCCGATACTCTCCGGAGGGGTTCCTACTAACCGGATATCTGAGTAGGTCTGGTAGATAAAGGCCAGGAACTGGTTGCCTTTGAAGTGCGGGATAACAGAAGCGGAGATGCTTTCTTCCGGTTTGGACAGACGTTGAGCGATAGCGGCGCTGAGTTCCTGTATCTTCTGATTTCGTTCCGTACCGGTGAGGGTGCCGATGGCGCTGTCGATTTCCTGTGTTACATCGTCAATGCGGACAAGGAACTGTACATTGAGGCCGGGAGCAGGAATTTCTTCCTGCCGGGTTTTGGCATAGAAGCCATTTTTGAGATAGTTTTTTTCTACGGAGCTGGCCGCTGCGATGGCGCTGTATCCGCAGTGGTGATTGGTGAAGATCAGGCCTTCGGCGCTTACGATCTCACCGGTGCAGCCACCGCCGAAGATGATGATGGCATCTTTGACAGACGGTTTATTGATGTGGTAGAGTTGTTCTTTGGTCAGTCTGAGTCCTTTACTAACCATATTGGAGTATACCTGTTGTCCGAGCAGATGCGGGAGCCACATCCCTTCATCGGCCAGAGCTGCTATCACCTGGAAGGTGAGTATCAGTGCTACGATTGTTTTTTTCATATGCTTTATGGTTTTATTGATTTTCGGGTTGAAGGGCTTTCCAGAGTTCATCTTTGAGTTCGGTCAATCCTTTCTGGGATGCTGAGGAGATGAATACCACCGGATATTCGGTGGGTAGTTCTTCCCGGATGGCTTTTTGGAGTTCCTCATCGAGCATATCCGATTTACTTATGGCGATGATGAATTGTTTATCGAGCAGTTCCGGATTGTATTCTTCGAGTTCGTTGAGCAGGATATTGAACTCTTTGCTGTGATGCTGGCTATCCGCCGGAATCACGAACAGCAGTACGGAATTCCGTTCTATATGTCGCAGGAACCGGTGACCCAGCCCCCTGCCTTCGGCAGCGCCTTCGATGATACCCGGCAGATCGGCTACGCAGAAGGAGCGGCCATCGCGGTAGTCCACCATGCCCAGTTGCGGATTGATGGTGGTAAAGGCATAGTCGGCTATTTTGGGTTTAGCTGCGGAGATAACGGAGAGCAGGGTGGATTTTCCGGCATTGGGGAAGCCTACGAGGCCCACATCCGCCAGAACTTTGAGTTCCAGGACTTTCCAGCCTTCTATGCCGGGTTCACCGGGTTGCGCGTATTCAGGCGCCTGGTTGGTAGCGGTGGCGAAATGTACATTGCCCCATCCGCCTCGGCCTCCTTTGAGCCAGACGACTGTTTGCCCGTCTTCCATGATTTCCGCTTCGGTTTCATCGGTTTCTTCATTGCGTGCGATGGTTCCCAGGGGAACTTCGATGATGATGTCTTTCCCGTCGCGCCCCGTCATGTTGTTTTTATCACCGGATCTGCCATCTTCGGCGATCACGTTTTTGTAATAGCGTAGGTGGAGCAGGGTCCACAGGTTTTTGTTTCCTTTGAGGATGATGTTGCCGCCGCGGCCGCCGTCACCGCCATCAGGACCGGCCATGGCGTTGAATTTGGTGCGCATGAAGTGTTTGCTTCCGGCGCCACCGTGACCTGTTTTGCAGAAAATGCGGATCTGGTCAACGAAGTTCGATTTCTCCATAAGGAGTGCAAGTTAGGAAATGCCGGGCACAGAGGGGTTGGTTCTGATTCCTTCGATCAGGTGGGAGACCATAGCGGATTCCAGTTCGGCGATGCTAACGTTCTTTTTGGTTCGGTGCCAGAACTCAATACCTCTTACGGCACTCAGTAGTGAGAGGACTACTACATAGGGTTTTACGCTCCGGATCTGTCCGTGGCGGATTCCTTCTTCTATGATCTGTTCGAGTTGCCGTACATAGGTTTTCCGTTCATTCTGAAAAGTGGTGTTGTAAGGCTCTTCCAGGTAGGCACTTTCGTTATTGGCCACCATTACTTCATCCAGCTGTTCCACCCACATACGGATGTGAAAGCGGAGTACGGCTTCCAGCCGTTCCAGGCTATTGAGATCTGGCTTGTTTCCGAGTTCATTTAACTGAGTGGTAAAGGCATTGGCTACCCGGAAGCAGATTTCCTGGAGCAGTTCTGATTTGGAGCGGATATGATTGTATAAGCTGGCGGCTTCTATGCCTACATGATCCGCAATGTCTCGCATGCCTGTGGCATTGAAGCCTTTTTCCCGAAAAAGGCGGGCGGCTGCCAGGGAGATCATTTCTCGTCGGGTTCCGGTTTTCCGGGCAGGAGATTTGGCCATTTCGCACAATTTTGCCTAAGGTAATAAAATATCTACCTCCAAGGTACCTGCCTCGAAGGTCGGTACCTTGGAGGTAGTAGAGGATATGGCTATATTTGCCGGACAATAAAACGTAGGAAAATGTCACTAGTTGTAGTGGGTTCAATGGCTTTCGATGATATTGAGACCCCTTTTGGAAGAAGTAACAAGATCATTGGAGGTGCGGCCACGTACATAGCCTGGAGTGCATCGAATTTTGCACCAAGGATACGGCAGATCTCGGTAGTGGGGGGTGATTTCCCTCAGGAAGAGCTGGATATGCTGTCGCTCAGGGGTGTTGATCTGAGTGGCGTACAGATCCGCAAAGACCAGCGTTCTTTTTACTGGTCGGGCCGCTACCATGTGGACATGAACACGCGGGATACGCTGGATACCCAGTTGAATGTACTGGCTGATTTCGATCCGGTGGTACCTGACTCTTACCAGGACTGTGAGTTTCTGATGCTGGGCAATCTGGTGCCTGCTGTACAGCTGAGTGTAATCAAACAGCTGAAGAAGCGTCCGAAGCTGGTGGTAATGGATACGATGAACTTCTGGATGGAAACGGCGTTGGAGGATCTGGAGAAGGTGATTGCGGAGGTGGATGTGTTGCTGGTGAATGATGGCGAGGCGCGACAGTTAAGCGGGCAGTATTCGCTGGTGAGGGCTGCACGGGAGATTCAGAAAATGGGGCCGAAGTATGTGATCATCAAGAAAGGGGAGCATGGTGCCCTGCTGTTCCATGAAGACCATGTTTTCTTTGCTCCGGCATTGCCTTTGGAAGAAGTGTTTGATCCAACCGGTGCCGGTGATACGTTTGCCGGAGGGTTTATTGGGCATCTGGCCCGTACGCAGGATATTTCGTTTGACAATATGAAATCAGCGATCATTGTAGGATCGGCGCTGGCTTCTTTCTGCGTGGAGAAGTTTGGAACCCAGCGTCTGAAGGAGATCAGTCGTGAGGAGATCGATGAGCGGATCCAGGCTTTTGTGCAGCTGGTAAACTTTGATATTCAGCTGGTCTGATGAGCAAATAAATTCAGCAACAGCGGCCTAAGGGCCGCTGTTTTATTTTTTATACAGGGCCACTGCTTCCCGGAATCGGTAAACCTGACCATCCGGATGGAATACTTCTGCCAGCAGTACATAAAAGCCTGTACGCACGATCATTCCCTTTTCATTGGTTCCATCCCACCGAAAATGTCCTGATCGACCTCCCAGCACATTATTGGCGATGCTGTTGACCTGTCG
>CANHUD010000063.1 GCA_947463665.1 Sphingobacteriales bacterium | reverse complement strand
TTCTTTCAGATTGGGGGTGTGGGAGTGACAAACCGTAACGGTACAATTGCCGGGATAATTGTTCTGGTTCAGGAGAATGCTGATCGGTCTCCCCACAATGTTGCTTCTGCCGATAACCAGTGCGTGTTTGCCTTTTGTTTCGATCCGGTAATGTTCCAGCATAAGGAGGATGCCATAGGGAGTGGCCGGGTAGAAGGCGGGTAACCCCTGCACCATTCTTCCAACCGATTCCGGATGAAATCCATCCACATCTTTATCCGCATCAATGGCATTGATCACTTCCTGTTCGGAAATATGGGCGGGCAGCGGGAGTTGCACCAGAATGCCATCCACATCCTCCTGGCGGTTGAGCAGGTGAATCTCGTCCAGAAGTGCTTCCTGAGAAATGGAAGCATCCAGGCGGATCAGCGTGGAAGTGAAGCCTACTTCTTCGCAGGATTTTACTTTAGAGGCCACATATGTTTCACTGGCGCCGTTGTTGCCAACCAGAATAGCGGCCAGATGTGGTTTTTTCAATCCTTTTGCCAGTCGTTCCTCCACTTTTTGTTTCAGGCGGTCTTTGACCGATTGTGAAACCAGTTTGCCATCCATGATGTTCATGCCGCAAAATTAGCAGGAAAATACGGGTAAATCCTGTTTTTTTCCTCCTATTCGGGAATAGAGGGCTGTAATACTTTTGACGAAAAGTGAAACGGATGTTATGGATAGTGGGATGGATGGGGTTGCAGCAGTGCTGGTGCCAGACGGGTGTGGTTGGATTGCCGGGAGAAAGTGCCGGTGGCCGGCAGTCATCCTTTTTGGTTATGTCATCCTATCCGGTTAGTAAAACGGAGGGGTTGGGGCAGTTGATGCTGCAGTCGGAACGCCGGTATTTTTCGGGATTGAACCGGATGATGTTGGCGGGTTCCTGTAAACTGGGTACGCAACGAATATCGGCAGGTATGGATCAGACAGGGAATGGGGCGATGTTCAGAACCCATTTCTGGACAGCCTTTGGTGTTTCTTTTTCTGAAAAAACGATGGCAGGTATCCGGATTGGCTGGCAACAGCAGAAAGCCATAGGGTATGGGGCACAGCAGGGAATTTCAGCGGGACTGGGATGTGCTTTTCAGGTTTCAGATCAGATGGAGTGGCGCTTTCAGGGAGACGGGCTGGAAAGTTTCTGGCAGAAGGGGGTAACAGGATCGTATCGGATACGATCCATGCTCTATTATGAATGTTCATCCCTTTTGGGCCTTTCGGGAGAGGTTTTTCTGGAAGAACAGCAAACTCCGGTGGTTTCAGCGGGTATTCATTATGCATTTGCCGAGCGATGTTATGCACGTGCAGCTATGTATTCCAATCTGGGTACGATGTCCATTTCTGCCGGGTTTCATTGGGCTGGTTTGCAGCTGGAAGTAACGTCGGTCTGGCATCAGCTGCTTAGCATGAGTGGCAGTTTAGGGGTAGGGTACAGATTTACAACGAAGCCATGAGGAAGGTATGGTTGATATGGATATTTCTGGTCTCGGTTGCACAGGCACAGGAGCGGGAATGGGTTACCAGTATGGAGGACCAGGCCATGGTTTCGGAGGGAAGGGAAGTGGAGGAAGAACTGGATCATCTTGATTTCTGGCGTCGCAGGAAAATTTCGTTGAACAGGGTGTCTGTGGAAGAGCTGATGATCTTTCCATTTCTGACGGCTTTTCAGGCGGAACAACTGATCCTGTATCGTAAGTTGCTGGGGGATCTGGTGGATGTATATGAACTGCAGGCCGTTCCGGGCTGGGATGCGGAACTCATTCGAAAGATGCTGCCCTATGTTACGGTAGCGGATCGCCTACAGGTCAGGCAGGTTTGGAAAGCATCACTCCAACAGGGAGTTCAGCAGCTGATTGTACGGAGTTCTTTAAAAGCCGGAGCCGGAGTATTGGCCCGCTACCAGTTTCGTTCCCCCGTTTTTCAGTTGGCCTGGCTTTTGGAAAAAGATGCCGGAGAAAAATGGTGGCAGGGATCCAAGGGTATTTCTTTTTTATCCGGACATGCAGCCATTGGTCGATTGGGGGTTGTCCGCCATTTGATTCTGGGCGATTTTTCCGTGAGTATGGGGCAGGGGCTGGTAATGGGTTTGGGGCGATCTGTGCGTAAATCCGGCATGCCGATGCTGGTGAAGCGGCAGCAGGCTTTTTTACAGCCCTATCGCTCCAGTGATGAGAACAGGTTTTTTCGTGGTTTGGGCGTATGGCTGGGAGGGAAACGATGGGAGGCCGGCTGGTTCATTTCCAGGAACCGTCTGGATGCCAATCTGGTAGAGGACAGTGTCACTGGGTCTCGAATAACGAGCCTACTCACGAGCGGACTTCATCGAACATCTGCAGAACTCGCAGATAAAAATGTGGTAACCGTACAATCTCTGGGAGCGATGGCGGCATTGAATGGCAGGCAATTTCGGATGGGTATACATGGTGTATGGCATGCATTCTCTCTTCCGATTCAGCGGTCTGATGAGCTATACAATCGTTTTGCGTTGAAGGGTCGTTCATCTGCGGGTTTGGGGGTGAAACTGGAGCAGACCATCCGGAATGTGCATCTGTTCAGTGAATGGGCTGTTGATAACCAGAGAGACCCGGCGGGCGTGCTGGGTATCCAGCTGGTGGCGGATAAGCGATTGGATCTGTCGTTTGTTGGCCGGTGGATTGACAAAAGCTACCGGAGTTTTTGGGCCAGCAGTTTCACGGAAAGCTCAGAGCCGTCAGACGAGAAAGGGTTGTTTATCGGCATGAGTTTTCGTCCGGTTTATGGCTGGCAGGTAGATAGCTATGTAGATGTTTATCGGCATGAATGGCCCAAATACCGTATACATGGATCCGGAGGAGGGATGGACCAGCTACTGATGGTACAATATCGACCGTCGAAAAAAACGGTTGTTTATGGTCGGTATCGAAAAGAGAGCAAAGCTATTTCGTTCCCGTCTGATGACGCAGCCATAAGCAGGATGGGAACAGATCAAATGCAAAGCGGAAGGGTACACATTGAACAGCAGTGGGACGGCGGGTGGACCTGGAGAAGCCGGCTGGAGTGGATCAGAAGGACAGCTGCCTCAGGGTTGACGTCCAGAGGCGTGATAGGCTACAGTGAATGGTTCTGGAAATATTTTCGGAATCCCTATGCCTTTAATGGCCGGGTTATGTTGTGTGAAACCGATGATTACAATACCCGATTATATGCGTACGAAAACGATGTGTTGTATTATGGACTCATTCCGGCGTTTTACGGGAAGTTCATCCGCCTATCTGTTAATATGCAATTGGATATAGGAGAAAAATGGATGCTTCAGCTGAAATGTGCACAGAATTTTCCAGTGCGGAACAGTGCCTGGACGGTCAGGGTTCAATTGGTCTGGCGCTCCTGATGCCGTCATATTTTTTTACCTTTGAAAAAATCAGCAACAACATGACAGAACAACAGGATCCCAACCAGTTAAATATTGAGATATCAGAGGAAATGGCCGAGGGGCAATACGCCAATCTGGCAATCATTACGCATAGCCATGCAGAATTTGTGCTGGATTTTGTGAATGTGATGCCGGGTACTCCTAAAAGCAAAGTAAAATCAAGGATCATACTTACGCCTCAGCATGCCAAACGCCTGATGAAAGCATTGGCAGACAATATCCAGAAATTCGAAGCGGCCAATGGATTGATAAAAGATCTGGAAGAGATCCAGATTCCTATGCAATTCGGCGGGCCTGCAGCCCAGGCCTAAAAAATAGGTGGAAATAAAAAAAGCCCCGGAAAGGGGCTTTTTCGTTGTATAAACTGGAAAAGATTTATTTCTTTTTTCCTTTTGCAGGAGCTGCTGCAGCTTCTTCCTGCTTCAGCTGACGGGTCATGGTTACAGATGCCATAGGGATTCTGGGTGAGTTCAGAATCTCGTAGTGCTCTATCTTAACATCCTGTACCCGGATATTGCCAAGCAGTTGAAGATCGGTGATATCTACCTCGATGTTTTCGCGGAGATATTTGGGGAGTGTCTTGACTTTCAGTGCTTTGATCTTGATTTCAAGACGACCACCAGCCTTAACACCTGCAGATGTACCTACATATTTAACCGGGATGGTTGCAGACACGGGTTTGTCTTCTACGAGTTCCAGCAAATCAACGTGGATCAGACGATCAGATACTTTGTCGAATTGCAGATCTTTCAGGATACACTTGTACCGCTGTCCGTCTACCACCACTTCAGCAAACTGGAACTGGGATGTGTACACCAGTGTTTTGAATGCAACAGCCGAAGCTGCGAATGTGATTTCTTTAGCACCCCCGTAAATTACACCAGGTACCAGGTCCTGAGAGCGCAACGTGCGGGTGGCTGACTTGCCCGTTTCGGTCCTCAGTTGTCCTTCGATTGTAATCGTGTTCATTGTATAATTATTAAAAAATTACGTTTTCGGGCCTATGCATTTCTCCGCTGGGAGTGAATGAACAGGCTGGTGATGCTCTGGTTTTCATAGGCGTGTTTCAGTGCCGTTGCGAACAGATCTGCCACAGATACCACTTTGATCTTTGACGACTGTCCTTTCAGGGGTATGGTATCACAAACGATCAATTCTTCCAGCACACTGCTTTCGATATTAGCATACGCATTTCCACTCAGCACAGGATGCGTACAGAACGCTCTGACACTTCTTGCTCCTTTGTCTTTCAGCAACTTAGCTGCTTTTGTAAGGGTGCCTGCAGTGTCGCAGATATCATCAATCAGTACCACATCCCTGTTTGTCACGTCTCCAATAACCACCATACTGGCAATTTCATTGGCCCGTTTCCGGTGTTTATCGCAGATGACCATTTCGGCGTTGAAATAGCTGGCGATTTCACGGATCCGGTTTGCACTTCCCACGTCAGGGGCGGCAAAGGTAAGATTTTCCAGTTTAAGTTTCTCAATAAAAGGAATAAATACGGCGGAACTGTCCAGGTGATCCACCGGAATATCGAAAAAGCCCTGGATCTGAGGTGCGTGCAGGTCCATGGTCACAATCCGATCTGCGCCGGCTGCCATGAGCAGATTCGCCAGCAGTTTGGCACCGATGGCTACACGGGGTTTATCCTTCCTGTCTTGCCGGGCATATCCGAAGTATGGTATAACCGCGATGATTTTATAGGCGGAAGCACGTCTGGCAGCGTCTATCATCAACAGTAATTCCATGATATTATCCGCCGGAGAACACGTGCTTTGCACAAGGAAAACATAATCGCCTCGTATACTTTCGAGGAAAACTGGCTGGATCTCTCCATCACTGAAACGCTGGATGCTGATTTTGCCAATTGGAACGCCAAAATTCTGCGATACTTTTTCTGTAAGGTATTGGGAATTGGTGCCGGAAAAGATTTTGACACGCGGGCTGGTTCTATGCATACGATTGAATAAGGAGCAAAAATAGACATAAGGAAGCTCGGAAACAAGTTGAAAATGGCGAACGTGTATATCTGGTTAGTAAATGTGAGATAAGAAAAAAAGAAAAAAATGAAAGCGGAAAAAGTGCACATGAAAAAAGAGGAGGAAAAAAATGGAACTGTCAGGATGTTGGACTGGGTGTTGGATGAGCGACCGAGAGAAAAATTAAGGCGGCATGGCTTATCTGCTTTAAGTGAGGCCGAGTTACTGGCTATACTTGTGCAAACCGGAACCCGGGAAAAGTCGGCCATGGATCTGGGATTGGAAGTACTGGCCAAATGCAAGGGGAATCTTCAGGAATTGGGTCGCTTATCTTTTCGGGATCTGATGCGGATCAAAGGAATTGGGGAGGCAAAGGCAGTGATTCTTTTAGCAGCGTTGGAATTGGGGCGCCGTCGACATGCGTCAAAATCCTTGGAGAAGCCGGTAGTGACCAGTTCTCAGGGGGTAGCGAGGTATTTGCAGACGCTTTTTGCGGATTATGAGCATGAGATCTTTGCGGTGTTGTTCCTGAACCGGGCCAACCGGATCAATCACTGGGAAGTGGTCAGTTCCGGCGGGATGAGCGGTACAGTGGCCGATCCGCGGGTGATTCTGCGTAAGGCGCTGGAAGAGAAGGCGGTAAGTCTGATCCTTTGTCACAACCATCCATCGGGAAATCTTCGGCCGAGTGTGGCAGATAAGGACCTTACGGCAAAAATTCGGGAAGCATCGCGCTTTTTCGACATACTGTTACTGGATCACATAATTGTCAGCCAGGAAGGATATTTCAGTTTTGCGGATGAAGGTTTGTTGTGATTTCGGTTATTTTTGTCCTTTTATGGAGAAGTTTCTGATTGTTGGTCTGGGAAATATTGGAACCGAGTATGCCGGAACACGGCATAATATCGGGTTTGATGTGGCCGACAAGCTGGTTGCGCGGCACGGAGGGAGTTTCCAGTCGGGACGCCTGGCAGACATAGCGGAGATTCGTTTCCGCGGAAAAAAGCTGGTTGTGATCAAGCCCACCACCTTTATGAATCTCAGCGGGAAAGCGGTAAAGTACTGGATGGATAAGGAGCATATTCCGGTGGAGCGGATAATGGTTATTCTGGATGATCTGGCCATTCCGCTTTCCCGGCTGCGGATTCGGGGATCGGGTAGCGACGGAGGGCATAACGGACTGAAAAGCATACAGGAAATGATCGGTTCTATTCAATATCCAAGGCTTCGTTTCGGAATTGGAGCCGACTATCCCAAGGGGGGGCAGGTTGATTTTGTGCTGGGTAAATGGACACGTGAAGAGTTGGTGATTATAGGCCGGAAAGTGGAAAAATCTGTGGATGGAATAGAGGGTTTTGTGTTACGGGGACTGGCCAGTTCGATGAATGAAGTAAATAATTTAGAATTCTGTTAGATATATTACGTTTGTTGGTTATTTTAGCGAAGCTGATGGGCCGGTTTTGATTCGGTTCATGGCTTTAATAAAAGACCGTTCATAAATCATCGAACTATGAAAATCTTCTGCGTTGGGCGAAATTATGTAGCACATGCGAAGGAACTTGGAAATGATGTTCCGGAGGAACCGGTAATCTTCATGAAGCCGAAGAGTGCACTTTTGCAGTTGCACACTCCTTTTTATTATCCGGAATTTACCAATGAGCTTCATTACGAATGTGAACTGGTACTTCGCATTTCCAAGAATGGTAAGTATATTCAGGAGCGGCATGCTTCAAAATATTACAACGGGCTGACCGTAGGTATTGATTTCACAGCGCGGGATATCCAGAATGAACTGAAAAAGAAAGGACTTCCCTGGGAGAAGGCAAAATCATGGGATAATTCAGCAGTAATCGGTAAATGGATCGATATATCCCCTGAACTGAACAAAAAAGACATCAATTTCAGTATGTACAAAAACAAGGAATTGGTGCAGAAAGGCCATACGGCTAATATGATTTTTACGTTCGATCAGATCGTTGCACATATCTCCAATTATTTTTCCCTGAATATCGGAGACCTGATTTTTACCGGCACACCTGCCGGTGTTGGAGAATGTGTGGTAGGTGATGAGCTGGAAGGTTTTTTTGAGAGTGAAAAACTCTTTGAGCTTTCGGTTAAATAAAGCTACAGCGGAATTTTTTAGACAGTTCAGATGGTCTAGTTTGCAACGGGCATAAGAATTTTACCAGCCAGATATATTTTCACTTTATAAAATCTGGTTTTATGACGTCAACATCAAAATTTTTATTGTCCATGCTGGGCGCTGCCGCAGCAGGTGCAGCCATTGCCCTTCTTGTTGCTCCTCAGAGAGGTGCAGATCTCAGGAAGAAAATGAAGTCGGGGGCCGATGATCTTACGGATCAGATGGGAGATCTGGTGAGTTCATCCAGAAGAAAATTAAACGAGGTCAAAACCCGTGTCAGCGAAACAATGGCCGATATGAAGGAAAGTCGCTAATGCATCAGTAGCATTTCTGTGTGTATATGAGAAGTGGTTCGGCTATTTTATCACACCAATACTATCAGCTTAGCGAATCCCACTTTTGTATACACGCAGAAATTGCCTGATTTAAATCAGATGGGATAGGTTGAGGTTACAAACCAGTAATTCCGCAAAGTAGCCACCACCCGCACCAGGTCGTCAAAACTAGCCGGTTTGACAATATAGGAATTGGCGCCTAACTCATAACATTTGCTTATATCTTTCTCATGTTTAGTAGTGGTAAAAACAACCACCGGAATTTTACGAAGAACAGGATGTTGTTTGATTTCCTTCAATACTTCACGGCCGTCTTTTTTAGGCATATTCAGGTCAAGCAGAATAAAGGCCGGGAATCTGGGTGTACTATCGGATAGCTGGTTATTCAGGTAATCAAGTAGATCCACACCGTTCTCTGCAAATACTATTTTATCCGTGAAACCACTTTCCTCAAAGGCCGTTTCCAGCAGAAACCGGTCATCTGCATCATCCTCCGCAATCAGGATGTAAGGCTGGCTCTTTCCATTCTGCTTGTCAGTTGCAATTAGTTCATTTTTCACGATCATCCTGATTAACTTAATTTTTAAAGATACTGAAACGAACTACTGTGTCAGGAAAAATATAATCATACGCTATAGTAGAACGGCTGCTTTCCTGCTCTTTTTTATACATCAGCGTCCATATATTATTGCTAACAAAATGGTTAGTGATATGCATGTAGATTTCTTTAACCAACATGTATGAATATAAGCGTATAAACCGCTGATAATAAAATAACAGGCCTTCAGTTGGAATACAACTTTCAGAAGCTGTAGACCAATAAGGCTATACTAAGGCATTGAAATCCCCAATTCCACAGTTTGTGGAGCATTTTCTACATTTTTTTGTAAATAATAAAACAGATGACCTGGTAAAGGTGTAGGAATTGTTTTAAAAGCGGCTCATAGTCAATGTTTTACGGTTTTTATCCCGGATTTTAACAAATTGGAACTGAAGTTGGTATATCTAATCCAAACCCCACCATCAATCCCGAAAATGTGCACATGATCCAACAAAACCTTTCTCAAAAACAGCAAACACGCATCCTGCCGCAGCAAATACAATTGCTTAACATATTTCATCTTACAAACATTGAGCTGGAGCAGCGCATCCAGCAGGAACTGGAAGAGAATCCATTACTGGAAGAGACAAAGCAGGACGATGAGACAGAAGCTGGGAGGGAAGCCACACAGGATTTTGCGGATTGGGAAGAATATGGATACGATGACATTCCGGATTATAAAACAGAATACGCTAATTATTTTTCAGACCAGCAACTACCTGAACGACCCTTGCCTCAGGGTACAGATTTCAGAGAACTTATAAAAGAGCAGGTCCGGATGCTTGCCAAATCCGAAGATCAGTTTCTGCTGGCCAGTTTCTTAATTGACTCACTAAACGATGCGGGACTGTTGGATCAGAATCTTTCCACGCTCTCGGAAGATTTGTCATTCATTCTGAAAAGATGGATTGAACCGGAAGAACTGGAATCCGCCCTGTTTCTGATACAACGAGCCGATCCTGCGGGTATCGGAGCCCGAAACATTCGGGAATGTCTGCTTTTGCAGCTCGATCGGATGGATAAAAAAGATCCCAAGGTTGCGGTGGCCCAGCAACTGATTCGAAATCATTTTGAAGATTTGAACAACCGGCAGCTGGAACGGATAATGGCATCTATGAAATTAGGGGAGGAGCAGCTTCGGGAAAGTCTGGAACATATCGCCAGCCTGAGTCTCAAACCGGTGGACATGGAAGGGGAAAATGCAGGGGCAAGGCACTTCATCGTTCCGGATTTTATCATTCACGCCGAAGAAGATGAACTGGTCATATCCCTCGCCCGTCAGCGATCCGATTCACTCAGCATCAACAAAGGCTGGATGGAAAACATCCGCAGTCAGTGCCATGAAAAAGATAAAGCCGCCAGTTATTACCTGAAAAGCAAACTCCAGGCTGCCGAATGGTTTTTATCGGCCATTGCTCAACGCGAACAAACTATGCT
>CANHUD010000062.1 GCA_947463665.1 Sphingobacteriales bacterium | reverse complement strand
GGCACACCAGCAACGCAACTTTCCGAAACAACCGGACAGAAAGCTCCAATTCCGGGGGCAATCGCCTCCAGGAATACAGCATCTCAGGAAAAAGCAGCAACCACTCCTGCCGGTAAAAAAGGAAACAATGCTTCTCTAACGAATGCAGATAGCACAAAGGCTATTGAAAACCAGACGACTAAAAACACTGTCGGTCGCGGTCAGTCGCTCCCCGGTATCCGTATTTTCTCCAGAGACCGCAATAAACAGAACCGTGTATCCAGCAGCGCGGCTTCCGAAGCAGAAACAGTCCCTGCTTCGGCTTCCGGTGGAAATAAATCTGCTTCTGCCCAGAATTCGGTGGCAGCAGCGCAAACCGGAAACGCGGCAGATCAACTGCGCGATAATCCATCCGGGAAAAACACCACTTCACAGGCGGAGACTGCTAAGGCAGAGGCTAGTACCCTTACAGATAGCAGAAAGCGGGGAGAAATCGCTGCCCCTGCAAATGATCCCAATGGACGAAACCGAACCTCGAAAACTACCGAAAATACCACTACTGACGCTCAAACCGATGAAGGCGGCAGAAACCGCATGATCACGGGCATGGCCTCCAGTGAGAATACCCGATCCCGAGAAGTAACGAGCAATGAGAAAACACTGAAAGCAGTGAAAGCTTTTGAAGAGAGAGTGCTGTATGTTTCTCAGGAAATTGAGATTTCATCGGATTCTATCCGGGTTATTTTCTACGACAATGGCTTCGTGGATGATGATACCATCACGGTTTTTTACAATAAAGTACCGGTGCTCGAAAAACAGCGTCTAACAGAAAAGGGTATGGAACTGGGTATACGACTGGATAGCAAATCCGATCTGCACGACCTGAGTATGTTTGCGGAAAACGTGGGATCGATCCCTCCCAATACAGCACTGATGGTAATCTACGATGGAGAGGAACGGCATGAGATTTTCCTCTCCAGTACGATGAGGGTCAATGGAACTGTTCGAATGAAAAAGAAGAAACTATAAAAAAGAAAAAGCCGGTCACCTGAAAATGACCGGCTTTTTTTATCAGAACAACTCAGCCTGCAGATCATTCTTCTCTGGCTTGTGTACCCATTCAAATTCGGTTGTTTTACTGAAATCCGTCAGCTTGTTGCCTACCGCACGCCAGCCCATCACTTCTACCAGATTGCTGATTTTGATCTTTGACGTCCGCTGGCTGGTACCTCTGCCGGATTTGATCAATAGTACCGGTTCAGGATGGGTACTCACGGCAGCAAGGTAATTTGCTTCCCCTTCCCGAATGCAATAAAACTTACTGTTCAGCGTCTGTGTTTCCACGCGGAAGCGTTTGACGTTGAACTGCTGCTTATCATTATCCAGATACACCACTGTGATCACTTTTTCCGAATCAAACTTTTCGATCTTCACAACATTCTCCGGATCAAAACGACGCGCCAGCTCGGTTTCCGTTACCTCATACTGTCCATCGTGATAGACCACCAGCAACTTATCTTCCGGATCAAAACTGCCCAGATACGATCCTTTTTCTTCTGTATTCAGTCGGCCAAACTGCTCATCAAACCATAGCTTGCGGCCACTAAGTG
The DNA here is from genome assembly GCA_947463665.1 of Sphingobacteriales bacterium. Classification (GTDB taxonomy): domain Bacteria; phylum Bacteroidota; class Bacteroidia; order Chitinophagales; family Chitinophagaceae; genus Pollutibacter. The sequence goes on along the minus strand of CANHUD010000062.1, from coordinate 8,390 downwards.
TGGATCTGCCTTTTTCTTTCAGCTTCACATTCTTTACGGCATATTTGGTCACCTGATTGCCTGCAGCGTTACGGCCTTTGATCTCCATTTCTTCAAAATAGAATTCGAAGATCTTGTTGCGGGCCGGGCAATTCGGACTCAGGATCACACTCACCACTTCAGCCTCTCCGTTCGGATTAGCAGTGAAGTATAGTACCTTACTTTTATCAGCACCTTTGGTGAGGTCATATTCCTTATCACGGGTGATGCCCGTTACGTTGAAGCGTTTGGCATAGGTCACTCCGGTAGCTCCATCGGAATAGATCATGTTGTAGGTCATCCGTTCATCGTTCTTCTGGAACAAGGCAATATGGATGATGTCCTTCCCGATATAGACCTTCTCTCCTACTTTCACGATCTTCATGATCCCTCTACGGGTAAACACGATGATATCATCCAGATCAGAGCAGTCGGCCACGAATTCGTCTTTTTTCAGCGACGTACCCACAAATCCTTCTGCTCTGTTCACATAGATCTTGGTATTGGCGATGGCCACGTGTTTGGCCTCGATCACATCAAATGGTTTGATCTCTGTTTTACGTTCTCTGCCTTTGCCGTATTTGCGGAGCAGCTCTTCAAAATACGCGATGGCATAATCTGTAAGATGTGCCAGATGATGTTTGGTCTGTTTGATCTCTGTTTCCAGCGCCCGTATCTGATCGTTCAGCTGATCGATGTCCAGCTTATAAATGCGCCGTACCGGTTTTTCGGTCAGTTTAAGTACATCCTCCCGGGTGATCTCGCGCTTCATGCGTTTCAGGAAGGGCTGGAAGGCTTCTGTGATGGCTTCGATCACACGATCCCAGGTTGCATAACGTTTTTCCAGTTCCTTATAGATCTTTTCTTCGAAGAAGATCTTTTCCAATGAGGTGTAATGCCATTTATCTTCCAGTTCCCGGAGTTTGATTTCCAGTTCCTGTTGCAGCAACTCCCGGGTGTGATCGGTACTGATCCGAAGCAGATCACTGGCGCCAACAAAAACCGGTTTATTTTCGAGGATCACGCAGGTATTGGGTGATATGCTCACTTCACAATCCGTGAACGCGTAGAGGGCATCGATGGTGATATCGGGCGATATACCTGGTGCCAGTTCCACGGATATCTCCACTTCTGCAGCGGTGTTATCCGTAACTTTTTTGATCTTGATCTTGCCCTGATCGTTGGCCTTCACGATGGAGTCCATCAGCTGGGTGGTGGTCACGCCATAAGGCACGTCGGTGATGCGGATGGTCTTCTTATCCACCTCTTCAATGTGGGCCCGGCATTTGATCTTACCCCCACGTTTGCCGTCATTGTAGGCATCGGCATCGATCATACCTCCGGTAGGAAAATCCGGATAGAGTTCGAATTTCTTTCCCTTCAGGTAGCGGATAGATGCATCGATCAGTTCGCAGAAATTATGTGGTAGAATTTTGGTTGATAAGCCTACCGCGATGCCTTCTGCACCCTGCGCCAGCACCAGCGGGAACTTCATAGGCAGCGCCACCGGCTCTTTTTTCCGGCCGTCGTAACTCAGCTGCCATTCGGTGGTTTTGGCATTGAACGCCACATCCAGGGCGAATTTGCTGAGGCGTGCCTCAATATAACGAGGGGCAGCCGCATCGTCGCCCGTGCGCATATCCCCCCAGTTACCCTGGGTATCGATGAGCAGGTCTTTTTGTCCGAGGTTGACCAGCGCATCCTGGATACTGGCATCTCCATGCGGATGGTACTGCATGGTTTGTCCGATGATGTTGGCGGCCTTGTTCAGGCGCCCGTCGTCCATTTCCTTCATCGCGAACAGGATCCGCCGCTGTACCGGTTTCAGTCCGTCCTGAATGGCCGGAACGGCCCGTTCCAGGATCACGTAAGACGCGTAATCAAGGAACCAGGTTTTATACTGTCCGTGTATCCCGCTATCGATCAGATGTGATTCATTCGGCTTCTTTGCTGATGCCATGGTTTCTCGCTGTTTATCGGTTATTCGGTAGTCGTTTCTGCTGCGGAAGCGGCTTCGCCTCCGGGTATTTTCACGTCAAAATCCTTCATTCCTTTGAGTTCTCCTCTGGCTTCCACTTCCTGCTTTTCTATCAGCGTCTTCAATCGCCAGAGCAGAAAGGCATCACCCGTGGTGTGCTTGTTTTTGCTGATGAACTGGCTGATCACACGGGAGGCTTTCTGCCATTCGCCGGTTACAAAGCGCTTCAGATCTGCATCGTAGAAATCTTCTCCATGCTGACCCAGTTTTTTCCCTCCTTCGAGGATGCGGACATGCTTCTGTTCGGCAGCAAGGCGTTTCCATTCATCGGGATCCACTTCAAATTCTGAGAGCGTAATCGGCCGGGCCAGTTTACGGGCTTTCAGAAACTCTTTCGGTGGGATCACATGTAACCATTCCGGATAGAAGATTGTGCCTTTATCGCTGATGAACGGCAGGTTGTTCAGATAGAGGATGAAAACCCTTGAGGCATAGGCCTTGAGCTGGCTCACCAGCCAGTAATAGCCGGATACATCGTGTTTGTTTTGGGCTGCCCATATCCAGAGTACTTCCTCGGGATTAGCATCCATTTCGGTTATCAGCTCGGCTACAACAGCCTCATCGTTTACGATTCCTTTTTCTACATGGCCCTCGTAATCGCCGCCCAGCAATACATTCGTCCACCACTCATTCCGTGCGGCTCGTCCTTCCGGCGTGAACAGATCGGTGATCGGACCAACGGCATAATCGTCTTTGATCTCCTTTACCTCACCGGCCATCGACGGTTCCAGTTCCATGGCTTTTTTCAGTACGGCCACATCGGCCGAATTAAATACGATATGGATCATCTAATATGCTTGGTCGTTATTCAGGTACTGCGGCCGTTGCTGCCACGCCTTCCACTTCATCCTGTTCAACCCGGAGATTGGACACGATGAAATCCTGGCGTTCAGGTGTGTTCTTACCCATGTAATATTCCAGCAACTGCTGGATATGTGTATGCTGTTCGAGGATCACCGGCTGCTTGCGCATATCGGTGCCGATGAATTTTCCGAATTCATCCGGACTGATCTCACCGAGTCCCTTGAAACGGGTGATCTCGGCTTTTTCGCCCAGTTTCCTTACTGCTTTCTGTTTTTCCTGCTCGTTGTAACAGTAGATGGTCTCCTGTTTATTACGCACCCGGAACAGCGGTGTTTCGAGGATGTACACGTGCCCGTCGCGCACCAGATCCGGGAAAAACTGCAGGAAGAACGTCATCAGCAGCAGGCGGATGTGCATACCATCAACGTCCGCATCCGTGGCGATGACAATGTTGTTATAGCGCAGGAATTCGATGCCTTCTTCGATATTGAGGGCATGCTGCAGCAGATTGAACTCTTCGTTTTCGTACACGATTTTTTTAGTCAGGCCGTAGCAGTTCAGCGGTTTACCCCGGAGACTGAACACTGCCTGTGTTTCCACATCCCGCGATTTGGTGATCGATCCGCTGGCAGAATCCCCTTCCGTAATGAAAATGGTGGTCTGCAATTGTTTGGCGATGTATTCTTCTTTGTTGCGAGAAGGCGGTTCTGCATTGAGGTGCAGGCGGCAATCGCGCAGTTTTCGATTGTGAAGATTGGCTTTTTTCGCTCGTTCGTTGGCGAGCTTTTTGATGCCCGCCATGTCTTTCCGTTCCCGTTCGCTTTGTTCGATCCGTCTTTTGAGCGCATCGGCCACCGCCGAATTCTTATGCAGGAAATTGTCAAGCTCCCGCAACAGGAAATCGGCCACAAAGGCCTTCATGGAAGGCCCGCCCTCAAATACATACTGGGAACCCAGTTTGGTTTTGGTCTGCGATTCAAACACCGGCTCCTGCACCCTTACGGAGACTGCTGCCACCATCGACTGGCGGATATCGGCCGTATCGTAATCTTTTTTGAAGAACTCGCGGATGGTCTTTACATACGCTTCCCGGAAGGCCTGCACGTGGGTACCGCCCTGAGTGGTGTACTGACCGTTCACAAAGCTGTAGATATCTTCGCCGTATTCATTGTTGTGCGTGAGGGCGATTTCGATGTCCTCTCCTTTCAGGTGGATGATCGGATAGCGGATCTCATCTTCGTTGGTTTTACGGGAGAGGAGGTCGTGCAGACCGTTCTTGCTCACGAATTTTTTTCCGTTGAAGTTGATGATCAGACCGGCATTCAGGTAGCAGTAATTCCAGATCTGGTTTTCCAGGTATTCCGGGATGAATTTGAAATTCCGGAATACGGTATTATCGGGCAGAAAGGTGACTAGCGTACCGTTTTGTCCGTCTGATTTTGCTTCTTTGTATTCTTTGACCAGCACCCCTTTTTCGAACTCGGCTGTTTTTTCCTTGCCTTCGCGGAAAGAAGTAACCTTGAACCAGGTACTCAGCGCGTTAACCGCTTTGGTACCCACCCCGTTGAGCCCCACGCTTTTCTGGAAGGCACGACTGTCGTACTTGGCACCCGTATTGATCTTACTCACCACATCCACCACTTTCCCGAGCGGAATCCCCCGGCCATAGTCGCGAACCATCACTGAATTGTCTTTGATCTCGATGTCTACCTGACGGCCAAAGCCCATGGTATGTTCATCGATACAGTTATCCAGTACCTCTTTGACCAGTACGTAGATTCCATCGTCCGGACTGCTGCCATCTCCGAGCTTACCGATGTACATACCCGGCCGCAGGCGGATGTGTTCCCGCCAGTCGAGACTCTTGATCGATTCCTCCGTATACTCGTACGAAGGGGTTTCTTTTTCTTTTGCCATAGTTTCTGAAAAGCCTGCGAATTTACATGGAAAAGCAGCGCGTTCAACCGTTCCCCCCTGTTTATGGTTTTCCACACCTGTGAACGAAATATTAATACATTGATTATCAACGCTTTAAAAATGTTAATGTAGAAAACACCGTTCAGAAATGCGGAAAAACCTTTGTTGAAAATCCGGGAAATCGTACTTTCGAATTCTTCGCACAGATTAGCTACCCATTATTTTCCCGCCGGGGATACCGGCATTTCAGCGATCAATTTATTGGATATAAACCGAGAGAGTATGTATGCGTATGCGTTGTTAGAACCAGGTTTTTATTATTTGATTCAGGAAAACAAAGAGGAGCCCATCTCCCTGATCCGGGTGAATGTGGAAACAGATTATTGTCTGTTTGTTTCCCGCTTCACCGACCAGGAACTGGTGGAATGGAAACGAAAAACAGATCCTATTCACGACATCATTGAATTATTGAGTGATGAGGCGGCAGAGGCATGGGAGGCGTCGTTCAATGCACGGTATGATCTGGAGGAAGATGATGAAAGCAATGATTAGAGGTTAGAGATTAGAGGTTAGAGATTAGAGTTAATCTCTATTCTCTAATCTCTAAAATCTATTCTTGTTTATGGTTTGACGGTAAAAGCGGCCTGCGTACTTTCATACTGGAAATTCGGATGGAATTTCCATATCCTTTGAAAACCAGGAGAAGGAGTATGACTGTGAAAACGTATGGCTGGCGTTTGCTGGCAGTTCTGCCGGTGTTCCCACTGGCTGCAGCGATCGACCGGTTGATCCCGGAATTGATGATCGCCGGTCTGGATGCCACACATGCAACAGCCATTCTCCTTTCTCTATTACTAACCAGAAAGTTGATACTTATTGCCAGGCCCTACACACTGGCAGTTTCATTATGTATGGCATCGTTTGTGATACTGTACGTACCGAAGGCTGCAACGAAGGGAAATATTGGCCAACGTGCAGGTGTCATGCGCGACAGAAAAGTTCAGACAGCACCACTGTTGTCGATGCAGTCCTTATCTACCTTACAATCTTTTCTGTTTGATTCGAAAGCAGAAAAAGTAATGCGCCAGTTGAACGCTAAAATCAATCCGGTAGATCCTGTTGTGCGAAATTTCTCTGTTCGGGAATCTACTCGTTACTTCAATGAAGCCTATTCATCTTATGGTCCACTGGTGCGTTACCTGTCGCTGTTCAGAAGCATCAATCAGCAGTTCAGCTATGTTCCGGATCCGGTAACCGCTGAATACTATGCCACTGCTGCAGAAAGCATCGGGAACGGACTGGCAGGCGATTGTGATGACCATACCATCCTGATGATCGCATCGATGAAATCCATCGGAGCAAGGGTACGGGTGGTACTTATTGAAGACCATGTATACCCCGAGCTTTACGGAGGAGATGAGCAGGGATTCTTACAGGTAAAGAAAGCCATAGCAGAACTCTTTCCTGAAGCGAAACCTCACGGATTGTATTACCGCCGGGAAAACGGCAAATACTGGATAAACCTAGATTACACCGCTACTTATCCGGGCGGCCCCTACACAGAAGGGAAACTATATGCGATTGAACTTTTCTAGCCTTTGCGACCGCTAAGGATCCAGACCAGATAGAACGTGATCAGCAAAAGAATACCACCACCACCGAAGAGGAACATGGTCATTGTTTTCTGCCCGTGCGTAGACAGCACCATGAAAACAGCCGTGATCAGATACAAAACGTAAATGAAGATGAGGGTCGATATCCTTTTGTCCATAGATGAATTGTTAACAATGCAAAGATAAGGGATTGAATAATTTTCTATGAAAAAAGGCGGACTCTTTTGGAATCCGCCTTTCATTATTTGTATGAATGATATGCCTAAACGAGTTTCCATCCATCGCGGTATTCGCGCTTTACCCACTGGTTGGCTTCGTCGAAATTGGTCACTTTCAGGTTTTTGGCATCCCAGAGAAGTTTCTTGCGACCCAGCCATTTATCGTTCCATCCGGTCAGTTTCGGATTCTTGAGCTGGAAAGCGCGCAGCGCCAGGTTTCCGATGAGGATCGATTCAGTGAACGGACCTGCGAAATCGAACGGAGAGGAAGTGAATCCTTTGCCATAACCTTCTATACAGGCGTTGACCCACTGAACATAATGCCCTTCAGGTACGCGTTTGATGGTTTCTTTCGGCATATCTTCTCTATCCATACGAGACGTAGGCAGCAGGCGTGGTTTTGCTCCATAACAATCGGCCAGGAGTTTTCCTTTGGTTCCATGGAACAACACACCGCCATCCCAGTTTCCGAAGGGCTCTTCCGGTCCGAGTTCATCCGGACGTTCGGGCAGCAGCCCGCCATCGTACCAGGAAACCTTGATCTTTCCTTTTCCATCAGTACGCGGATAGGTCAGGTGAATGATGGAGGAGGCCGGACAGGAATCCGGATTCTGCGAATCATCCCACATCTTGGTCCAAAGTGTAGCAACACTTGCCTCTACAGATTCCGGATAAAGGATCGGAGCACAACGGAACACAGGATCCATGATGTGGCAGGCCATATCCCCCAGTGAACCGGTTCCGAATGCCCACCAGCCGCGCCAGTTGAAGGGCAGATAATCCGGTTGGAAATCCATTCTCCTGGCAGGGCCCAGCCAGAGATCCCAGTCGAGCTCTTTGGGAATTTCATGGGTGCCGGTAGGTGTTGGCAAACCCTGAGGCCATACCGGACGATTGGTCCAGCAGTCGATCTTCACAATATCACCGATCTTGCCGGCATCAATCAGTTCCTTAGTACGGCGCACACCGTCGCCGGAACCGCCCTGGTTACCCATTTGGGTTACTACCTTGTATTTTTTAGCCGCCTCGGTGAGTACACGGGCTTCGTAAATATCATGCGACAAAGGCTTTTGAACGTATACATGCTTACCCAGCTGCATGGCAGGAAGGGCCGCTACTGCGTGTGTATTATCCGGAGTAGATACGGATACTGCATCGATATTTTTGTGTTCTTTATCCAGCATCTCGCGGAAATCCTTATAGATCTTCGCTTTAGGGAAACGCTTTACAGAACCTTTGATCATACGATCGTCCACATCGGCGAAGCAGACAATATTAGCCCGCGGACTTTTCGCGAATTCAGCCAGATCGGATTCTCCTTTTCCTCCTGCTCCGATACCGGCGATGTTCAGCGTATCACTGGGTGCCTGGTAACCTTTTCCCAATACGTGCCGGGGAACGATCGTGAAACTGGCTGCTGCCAGCGAGGCATCCCGAAGGAACTGCCTGCGCGCGTACTTTTTCTTCTTTGTCGCGTTTTGCATGTTGAGTTCTTGATTTCGTGTATGGTTGATAATAGATTCAGGAAAATTTGACGCACTCTTTCAGTTCTTTCTCGCTGTAGGCGAGTCCATATTGTTTGAGTACATCGTCCGGCACACCGTTCCACTGGTTGGGTGTATTTCCCATATACCCGATATCCTTCACCCCCATCTCGGATGTGTAAAATCCGGTAAGCGTGAGGTTGCGCATGAGATTGAAAAAGGAAACTCCCTGAGCCATTTCAGGCTTTGCTTTTTTCGGAAAGGCAATGGCATCCACCAGTTCAAGCTGCTGCTTTTC
>CANHUD010000061.1 GCA_947463665.1 Sphingobacteriales bacterium | reverse complement strand
ATTCTGAATGCACTGACCCCTCTTTTCACACTCATCATCGGAGCGATTTTCTTTCAATCAAAACTTTCCTGGCATAAATGGACCGGCGTACTCATTGGGATGACAGGGCTCATCCTGCTGGTATCATCCGGACAGGAAATACATCTTGGGCAGGCTGGATATGCCGGATTTATTGTACTGGCCACTATTTGCTATGGCATCAATGTAAACCTGGTTAACCGCTACCTCAAACACATATCCTCCACACTCCTTGCTGCGGTAGCATTTGCGTTGCTGATCATTCCCTCCCTTATCATCCTGCTCTGGACAGGCTTTACAAACCTGGCTCCTTCAAAAGCAGTTGCCATTTCCATAAGCGCCTCCGTTCTGTTGGGTGTTATCGGCACCGCCATCGCTTCCATCCTTTTTTATGAACTCATGAAAAAAGCAGGTGCTCTTTTTGCTTCGATGGTCACCTACGGCATACCATTCGTAGCGCTATTCTGGGGAGTACTCGATGGTGAAACCATCGGATGGCTGCAGGCCGGATGTCTTTTACTGATCCTTTGTGGAGTATACCTCGCAAACAAAAAATAAAAAAACCGGCACGTCTGGAAGCCTGCCGGTTTTTAACGGAATAAAATCTGGAATCAGACCGACATCACTTCTTTTTCTTTCTGTGCCAGATGCTTATCCACCAGCGCAATATGCCGGTTGGTCATTTCCTGAATTTCCTCTTCTGCATCTTTTGCCAGATCTTCACTCAACCCGTCTTTCTTCAGCTTCTTGATATGTTCGATTGCATCTCTGCGGATATTTCTGATCGCTACTTTTGAATGTTCCCCTTCGCCCTGTACGCGCTTCACAATTTCCTTTCGACGCTCTTCCGTAAGCGGAGGAAGGAAAATACGGATGATTATTCCATCGTTTTGAGGCGTAACACCCAGATTGGCGGCTATAATCGACCGTTCGATCGGCTGCAGCATATTTTTCTCCCAGGGCTGGATGATCAGGGTACGGGCATCCGTAACGGTAATATTTCCAACCTGGCTTACCGGAGTGGGACTCCCATAATAATCTACTACCAGTCCGTCAAACATATTGGGATTGGCCCGACCTGCACGAATTCTGGTAAGTTCACTCTCCAGATGAGCAATCGCTTTGGTCATCGCTTCTTCAGCTTGCAACGATATGTGGCTTAGTTCTTCCGACATAAACATGTAATCTTTGGTGCGTGCAAAACTACTGAAAGCAGCGCAAAATTGAAGGATAAACCTTACAATCGTTCTATGTTATGGCTCAATCATACCTGACGCCGCGTCGTCAATAACGTTAATCTTAGTATCTATTTTGTATAATAACGGCTTCTTTTTTCGATTGAACCACAGGTAACCCGTGATCAATAACATGACCATTATTTGTGTCAAAATTAAACCGGTCGTATTCCAGCTGTCTTTCAGGAGAAAAACAATGAGCGCTATTGTTACATTCAGCCCCAGACACAGATAGGTGATGCGGGCATGAGAACAACCATGATCCATCAGTAAATGATGAATGTGGTTTCTGTCGGGCGAAAACGGTGATCGCCTCCGCAACATGCGTATGGCAAACACGCGTAACGTATCAAACAAGGGAACGATAAGTATGGCAAACCCTACAGCAGGAGACGTACCGATAGGGAAAACACCCGAAGGGGCCGCCGCACTGTTAATAAAGCGAATGACCAGAATCGCATTAACCAATCCTATGAGCAGGGAACCAGTATCTCCCATAAAGATCCGGGCAGGAGCATAATTAAAGATCAGAAAAGCAACTATGCTGCCAGACATACAATACGAGAGAACGGCATATTCAATATCTCCGATCAGGTAAAAAAAAGTTCCGAAAGAGAGCGATGTAAACAAACCAAGACTGGCAGCCAGCCCATCTACTCCATCAATTAAATTGAACGAGTTAACAATAACAACCACCGTCAGATAAGAGAAGGCCAGACCAAGCATTTCCGGTATCACATACACCCCCATGAAACCATGCATACTGTACAATACGATATTCCCTTTCTGAATGACCAGAAAAGCCGCTGCTAACTGTCCGATGAATTTTTTAAGGGGCGTCAATATAAGAATATCATCTTTCAGTCCTAAGAAAAAAATCACCAGAGCAGCCGCTGCAAAATATTGAAATTCAGGAGCTTCAGCAAAAGGAATGGCCAACAGAAGAGCCAAAATGAAGCCGGCGAACATACCTAACCCTCCCAGAGAAGGAACCGGGAGAATGTGAATTTTACGCTCATCAGGTACATCAAACAATTTTTTCATGTTTGCCACCTGAATAATGATGGGAATAGCTGTGAACGTGATGAAAAAAGCTATGGCCGTTCCCAATATGATCTTGTCCATTCAAACAGCGTTTTGGCGTAAAATTCAACCCAGATCGTAAAATTTAAGGAAAGGTACGAAAAAACGGGAACTAACCCGATGAGAGAGAATTTCAGAGCCGTGAAGCTCTGCCGGCGGGAACCCAGGAGGCTAGCAACCCAATTAACCCTACTGTTAGCCCCACCAGCACAAAATCTCCCGCCACCAGCTTCACCGGATAATAGTCGATCAGGAACGACTGCCCCTCCAGCGGTACCAGCTTATATGTGATCTGTAAATAATACAATCCAATAGCCAGAAACATCCCGAGCAACGCACCAATCCCGGCCAGCAACAGACCCTCACTCACAAAAATCCGCTGGATCAGCGATGCATCCGCTCCCAGCGCACGGAGAATGTAAATGTCTTTTTTCTTCTCCAATACCAGCATGGTCAGAGCCCCTACCATCGTAAAAGCTGCCACCAGTAAAATGAGGGAAAAAATCCCGTAAATCACCCATTTCTCCGTCCGGATGGTTATGTAAAGCGACCGATTCTGCTCCAGTCTGTTTTGTACCTGAAAAGATGAGCCCAGGAGTGTCCGAAGAGCAGCCTGGACGCCTTCTGCCGGTTGCTCTCCCGTAAGCCTGATTTCCACTGCTGAATATTCTTCTCCCCCCCATCCCATCTGCTGCTTCAGAAAATCCAGATTGGTCAGTACATAGCCATTGTCGAATTCCTGCTGAATGGCAAACGTTCCGGCTGCTGTTACTGTTCCTACAGCGAGTGCCGACAGTGGATCCGATACATCTTCCACCCCTTTTTTAGGAAGATAGAGAGTTAATGGAGACAACGTTCTGTCGGCCAATACACCCACCGCATTTTCTATTCCGATCCCCATTACAATTTTAGGCAACTCACTATTCCCGGTCTCGAACCGCCCTCTTACCATGTTTTCCGGAACCCCGGACACATGGATATAGTTTTCATCCACCCCTTTTATCGTTACAACCGTCTGAAATTCCCCATTCTGCAATAAGGCTTTCCCTTCCATAACCAAAGAAGCCGCCCCTACACCACCCGTCTGCCGGATTTTTTTCAACTGTTCAGGTGTAAGAAAGAGACTGCTGCCTTTTGCAGGAGAGATCCGTATATCCGGGTAAAAAGAAGAATAAAGCGATCGCACCAGTGATTCAAATCCGTTGAAGGCGCTTAGAATGATCAAGAGAGAAGCTGTACCCACTGTAATGGCTACAACACTTACCCACGCAATCACATTGATCGCATTCGTGGATTTCTTCGCACTGAAATAACGCCAGGCAAACCGGAAAATCAAGGTTATTTAGGATTGGTCTGGTGTAGAATCCGAGTCTTTACCATCATGCAGTTTCCGAAAGATCTCCTCTATCCGAAACACATGATCCAGGGTATCATCGTGAAAAAATTTCAGCTCCGGCATCCGGCGAAGCTGCTGCTTGACCCGGGCCGATAACTCCTTTTTGATCTCCGGACGGCGGTCTTCAAAAACTGCCAGTGTCTGCTCCCGATCGCTCACCTGAAACAAACTCAGATAAATCCGGGCCTCCAGCAGATCCGGTGTCACTTTCACCTGGGAGATCGACACCATCCCGCCGTTCATCATGTTCAGTCCCATCCGAACAAAAATGTCATTCAGGGCTTCCTGAATCACGCCGGCCACTTGCTTCTGTCGTTTTCCCTCCTGCATATAATCCCGCTTAAAGGCTGTAAAAATAACTACTTTTGCGGCAATGAAGAGCTTACGCATCATTTTCCGGTATATTAGCCGTTATCCCCGACTGGTTTCCCTCTATTTCCTGCTCAATCTGCTGGCTTCCTTCTTCTCTCTGATCTCACTGGCCCTGCTGGGGCCTTTCCTCGCGCTCATCTTCGCCGGCAAAGGAGCAGACCAGCTGCCCGTTTCCCGTATTCAGCTCGGTAACCTCACCCAAAATTTTTATACCTACCTGAACCAGCTCATCGGCTCCGATGAGGGAAAAATAAAAGCACTGGGCATCCTGTGCCTGATTGTTGTAGTTTCCATTTTACTGAAAAACGTTTTTCTCTATTCCGCACTCTATGTGCTGGCACCCATCCGCAACAGAATCCTGAATGATATGCGGACCGATATGTTCAGCAAAATCCTGCAGCTGCCTATTGGTTATTTCAGTGAACAGCGGAAAGGAGATATCATGAGCAAGCTCACGAACGACCTTCAGGATGTAGAACATTCCACCATTAGTTTTCTGGAAACATTTTTCCGGGAACCCATCACCATTACGCTGTACCTGATCTATATGATCCACCTCAGCCCGGAATTATCGCTTTTCCTGCTGCTGTTTCTGCCGGTTGCCGGCCTGATCATCGGACGCATCGGCCGGTCACTGAAAAGAGTATCCACCGCTGTACAGGAAAAACTGGGCGATATCCTCACCACCATCGAAGAAACGCTGGGTGGCATGCGGGTGGTCAAGGCCTTCAATGCAGAGGAACACAGGCTTCACCGATTTATGGCAGAAAACAACGATCTGCTGCTTATTAAAAATAAGGCTAACCGCCGCCGCGACCTGGCTTCCCCCACCTCTGAAACGCTGGGGATCGTGGCCGTTTGTGTGGTATTGTATTATGGCGGCCGACTGGTACTGACGAATAATTTTTCCCTCACAGGTCCGGATTTCCTCACGTTTATCGCCCTTTTCACCCAGATCATCAACCCGCTCAAATCCTTCAGCTCGGCTTCCTATAACATCCGACGCGGAGCCGCCAGCATTGAGCGCATTCAGACGCTGATCAATGTGGAGGAAACCATCACCGAAAAACCGGATGCCCGGCCCATCTCATCCTTCGAAAAAGAAATCGAATTCAAAAATGTATCCTTCGCCTACGGCGATAAACAAGTGCTGGAAAACATCAGCTTCACCATCCGGAAAGGCACCACGGTGGCACTCGTTGGCTCCAGTGGTTCAGGTAAGTCAACACTGGCCGATATGGTGCCCAGGTTTCACGATGTGAGCAGCGGGGAAGTGCTTATCGATGGAGTAAATATCCGGGATTATCGTATCCGTGATCTCCGAAACCTTATGGGTATTGTAACACAGGAACCTATCCTGTTCAATGATACCATTTCCCGAAACATTGCACTGGGCATAGAGGAAGCAGACCCCGAACAGGTGGAAGCAGCCGCAAAAGTAGCCAACGCCTATTCTTTCATAGCCCAGAAATCCATGGGATTCCACAGCAACGTGGGAGATCGGGGCGCACGCCTTTCGGGAGGAGAACGCCAGCGGCTAACCATTGCCAGGGCCGTCTTTAAAAATCCTCCCATTCTTATTCTGGATGAGGCTACCTCTTCCCTGGATACAGAAAGCGAACGACTGGTGCAGGATGCACTGAATCATCTCATGGAAGACAGAACCAGTCTGGTCATCGCACATCGCCTATCTACCGTAAGGCATGCAGATGAAATCATTGTACTAGACAAAGGAGTGATTGCGGAAAGAGGCAGACACGACGAACTTATCAGCCGAAATGGCATGTACAAACGCCTGGTGGAACTTCAGGAAGTGCGCTGATCGGACCCTAAAAAGAACTGTCAGGAATTATTCTGACGATTGCGTTTCATCTTGGCCTCAATGGAAAGAGTTGCATGTGGAACCGCACGGAGTCGGGCTTTGTCGATCAGATTGCCTGTTTCACGACAAATTCCGTAGGTCTTATTTTCAATCCTCATGATGGCCTTTTCCAGTTTCTCGATGAAATCAATCTGACGGCTGGCCATCTGGTTCAGTTGCTCCCGTTCCATCGATAAACTGCCATCCTCCATGGTCATATAGCGATTCTCGCTTTCATCGCCACTCATTTCATCCTTGCGCGTGATCAGCCCGCTTAAAAAAGTCAGCTCTTTCTTCGCTGATTCCAGTTTGCGGGTGATGAGCTCACGAAACTCCTGTAACTCTACATCGCTATATCTCATAGTGGGCCCAATATTAACAGTTGATGGCTGATCTAATATGGAACGCGTAAAATCCGGCTCATACTTACGGGAAGTGGTGGCGGTAATTTTAGGCATTGGAACCGGTTTGGCCGGTTTTTCCTCTTTCGCCTTGGGGCGGGCAACAGGTTTCGGTATCGGAACAGTAACGGGTGCCTCAGCCACTTCAGGAGTCACTTTGGCTGCTTTACCGGGAGTAGGAGCAGCCTTCGCCGGCTGAGACGATTTGGGTTCCGCAGCTTTCACAGTCCCTTTTTGTTTTTCCATTTTTTGTGGTGTTGAGGAACCTGCTTTTTTTACAGAAGCTACAGATGCTGAAGCCGATGAAGCAGTTTTTACGGATGTTTTTTCACTGGTTGCTGCAACCTTTGGCTTTGAGACCGGCTTTTTGGCTTCTGAAGAAGCCGGAGCAGGTTTTGAAGCAGCCTTAACAGGCGCTTTAGCCACTGCCGCAGCAGGAGACGCCGGTTTG
Source organism: Sphingobacteriales bacterium (assembly GCA_947463665.1). Lineage (GTDB taxonomy): Bacteria > Bacteroidota > Bacteroidia > Chitinophagales > Chitinophagaceae > Pollutibacter. Next base: position 3,248 of record CANHUD010000061.1, on the reverse strand, counting down.
GTCGCGGCCTTCTTAGAGGCTGGAACAGCTTTCTTAGCCGGGGCTTTCGCTGCTTTTGAAGCGGTTTCGCTTGCTTTTTGCTTGGTTGCCATATATAGAAATTATCCTTTTTTTTCTACCAGAATGCTCAAAGGAATTTCATTTACGTCTATATCGACCCCTCCGGATAATTCCGGCACGAATTCCAGGCTGTCTGCCAAAATTTCCGCGCAAATATACGTATTAAATTGGCTTATTGAAGGAACCAGCTGTTCATTTCGCTGTATTTTAACGTGAATCCGGTCGGTTACCTCTAATCCATTGTCTTTCCGCAACTTCTGAATCCGGTTCACCAGTTCCCGGGCAAGTCCTTCCTGAACCAATACCTCGGTAAGCGTTATGTCCAGTGCTACAGTCAGCCCATTTCTCACCGCAACCATCCATCCGGGAACATCTTCACTCTGGATGTCCACTTCGTCCAGGAGAATGTCAACAGATTCCTGCCCAAGGTGAAGCGTCGCCCTCCCGTTTCGCTCCAAAGCCCGTATATCGTCCTGCGTGTACGTTCCCAGTGCAGCAGAAACCTGCTTCATCAATGGACCCATTTTTTTACCCAGCGCCACAAAATTTGGCTTGATACTCTTGCGGATAAACTGGTTATCCGGATCAAGATACTCAGCCTCCTTCACATTTACTTCTGAAAGAATGAGTTCCTCCACTTTTTTCAGCTGCTCTTTCATAGCTGCATCACTCACCGGAATCAGGATCTTTTGTAACGGCTGCCGCACTTTGATGTTCACGGACCGGTTTTTCCGGATAGACAGTACCAGTGACGAAATATCCTGCGCCATCTGCATCCGCTCTTCCAACGATGGGTCGATCACGGAATCCTTTACCTCAGGAAAAAAAGCATGATGAACAGATGTTTCTGAAAATCTGCCTGTTACGGCGTTCAGATTCCGGAACAAAGCATCTACAAAGAATGGTGAAATCGGCGCCACCAGCCGGCAGATGGTTTCCAGACATTCACAAAGGGTCTGGTAGGCACTGATCTTATCGGCCCCATACTCCCCTTTCCAGAAGCGACGGCGGCATAGCCTTACATACCAGTTGCTAAGTTGCTGGTCCACAAAATCATCTATGGCTCTTCCGGCCAGGGTGGGTTCATATTCATCCATATATCCCTTTACCCGGCGGACCAGGGTATTCAGCGATGAAAGGATCCACCGGTCAATCTCCGGGCGTTCCTGCACAGGGATATACGCTTCACGGAAAGCAAAACCATCCACATTGGCATAAAGCGCAAAAAACTGATAGGTATTGTAAAGTGTTCCAAAGAATTTGCGCTGTACTTCTTTGATGCCCTCCATATCAAACTTCAGGTTATCCCATGGAGAAGCATTCGTAATCAGATACCAGCGGGTGGCATCGGCTCCAAACTGCTCGATGGTAGCAAACGGATCGACCACATTGCCGAGTCGCTTGCTCATCTTGTTGCCATTCTTATCCAATACCAATCCGTTGGAGACCACTGTTTTGTACGCTACGGAATCGAAGAGGAGTACACCTAATGCATGCAGCGTGTAGAACCAGCCTCTGGTCTGATCCACTCCTTCCGCAATAAAATCTGCCGGGAATGCCTTCCCCTCTTCCAGTAACTCCCGGTTTTCAAATGGATAATGCCACTGCGCATAGGGCATAGCTCCGGAATCAAACCATACATCCACCAGGTCCGGGACTCTCTTCATCGGCTGGCCACTCTCACTCACCAAAATGATTTCATCTACAAATGGCTTGTGCAGATCCTGCACACCGTTCTCCAGGAAGGCCCTGTTAACATCTCCGCCCAGCAGGGCTGCCGCCTTACGGATTTCCTCATTAAGCTCGGCAATGGAACCGATACAACGTTCTTCTGTTTTATCTTCTGTACGCCAGATGGGCAGCGGCGTACCCCAGTAGCGACTCCTGCTCAGGTTCCAGTCGACCATATTCTCCAACCAGTTGCCAAAACGGCCTTCACCGGTGGATTTAGGCTTCCAGTTGATGGTCTTATTCAATTCCACCATCCGGTCCTTCAACGCAGTTGTACGGATGAACCAGGCATCCAGGGGATAATAAAGAATAGGCTTGTCTGTTCTCCAGCAATGCGGATAACTGTGTTCGTATTTCTCCACTTTGAACGCACGGCTTTCAAGTTTCAGTCGAACGGAAATATCCACGTTAACATCCACATAATCCTTTTCTTCCTTGTAAGCCTTCACATAGCGGCCGCTGAACTCGCCGGTACCCTCCACAAATTTACCTTCCCTGTCAACCAGCGTCAAGATCCCCAGTCTGAACTTCTGACCGGTTTTATAGTCGTCTGCACCAAAAGCAGGCGCCATGTGTACAATTCCGGTACCATCTTCCGTGGTCACAAAATCTCCGGTAACCACTCGGAAAGGATCTGCATCCGGGGTGATGGCTTTCACCATTTCCAGCGTGTTGGCCTCAAAAGGCAACAACTGCCTGTAACGCAGACCTTCCATCTCGCTGCCGGTAAACTGGCTGACGATCTTCCAGGGAATCAGTTTATCGCCGGGCTGGAAAGCAGCAACGTCTGCATCCTGACCTTCGGCCTTAAAATATTTAGACACCAGCGCTTCTGCCATAACCACCGTACAGGGTACAGAAGTGTAGGGATTGAAGGTGTGTATGGCCACATAGCTTACCTGTGGGCCTACTGCCAGTCCGAGATTGGATGGCAGCGTCCAGGGGGTAGTGGTCCAGGCCATGATGCTCAGGGAACCATGAGCGGGCAGGGCAGCCAGTTTCTGATAAAGCGGATGATCGGTGGCCTCCAGTTCAAACAATGCAGTCACACTGGTATCCTTAACCTCTTTGTAGGTGCCGGGCTGGTTAAGCTCGTGGGAGCTAAGGCCGGTACCTGCGGCAGGCGAATACGGCTGGATGCTCACACTCTGGTACAACAATCCCTTATCGTACAATTTCCGCAGAGCCCACCACAATGTTTCTATGTATTCATTGGTGAACGTGATGTAGGGATCGTTCAGATCAACCCAATAACCCATTTTCCGGGTCAGGTCGTCCCACTTGTCCTTGTATCGAAGCACCGCCTCACGGCACTTGCGGTTGTATTCTTCTACGGTAATTTTTTTACCGATGTCTTCCTTCGTAATGCCCAGTTCTTTTTCGACGCCCAGCTCTATGGGAAGTCCGTGAGTATCCCAGCCACCTTTTCTTTTTACCTGAAAGCCCTGCATGGTCTT
>CANHUD010000060.1 GCA_947463665.1 Sphingobacteriales bacterium | reverse complement strand
TTTCCATCTGTTGCTGCTTCGTAAATAACTTTTGTGACTACATCCGTTTTTGAAGCATTTTTTATCATTTCAGGAAATGCAGCCATGATTTTAGAAACAATCGGCTGATATTCGCTCAGTTTTTCATCATTGTTAAAATCAAAAGATCGGCCGGCAAAATCCGTTGCAATGGCCCCGGGTTCTATGATCTTTACCCTCCCGCCAAACTGCTCCACCTCATACCGTAAAGATTCTGAAATACCCTCAACAGCAAATTTGGTCCCATGATACAAGGATCCCAACGGAAAGGTCATCTTGCCACCCATCGATGAAACATTCAGTATGATTCCTTTTCTGTGTTCGCGAAAATGAGGCAGCAGCGCTCTCGTAACATCCAACAGACCGATAACATTAGTATTGAACTGACGCAGGATTTTCTCACGCGGGAAGGATTCCAGGGGCCCATACGCACCATAGCCTGCGTTGTTGAGCAATACATCAATACTTCCAAAGGTTTGAATCCCCTTGTTGACTGCATCCTCTATGGACGACAGATCCAACACGTCCAGCTTTGTAACAAGTACATTTTCCAGGACATTCAACTCCTTCTCCTTTTCAGGATTGCGCATAGTGGCCACCACATTCCATCCATTTGCATGAAAATATTTGGCCGTCTCTTTTCCTATACCACTACTGGCTCCGGTTATAAAAATTGTTTTTTTCATGATGATAAATAGTTGATTAGATAGCAAACGTAAACCAGATAAACAAGACCAGCAACAGTAGAGTATAGTCTAAGGTTGATGTTTATTTATCAACATGCTATATTTGCGGTATGTTGATAAATGAAGTATCGAAGAAAACCGGCATCTCTGCCCATACCATCCGATTCTATGAGAAGTCGGGCCTGATAGAAGGCAAGCGAAACGAGTCCGTCAAATCGAACAATTACTATCATTACGATGATATAACTGTTGAAAAACTTGAATTCATCAGTGATGCCAAATCCGTTGGATTCACCATCAGAGAAATCGGCCAGATGATCGACGCCTGGTACAACAAAAAATATTCAAAAAAACAAAAATTGGAAATTTTAGATGATAAGTTGAATTCTCTTGAACAAAAAATGAAAGAGATCAGGCAGATGAAAAAACAAATTCTGCAATTCAAAGAAGATGTGGTCAATGACAGGTGTTGATTTTTCCTTGCACCCAACATCGTTAAGATCCAGTCAATCAGATAAATTACATACATTTATTTTATTATGAGCAAGTATTTAGAAATAAAAAAAATCTGCATAGAGCATTCCAAACTATCAGGAGAAGTAATCGATAACAAATTGGTTTACTACGCTGCCGAAAAAGAAAATCTACATACTGAATTTACCAAATCACTAAAGAAGCATGCGCATATAACGAAGGATTGGCCGGAAGCTTATCTTAATTTTCTGATGTCAGAATTAATTGCGCATAGAATATTCAAAAAAGAAGGGTTGATACATAAATTCCTCAACCACTCTTTTATAAAATCGCTGCCAACTGATCAATTTGAGTTTCTGAAAAAACAAGCTCAACATCCATGGCGTTTCACCTTTTCCACAATCGTTGGTCAGCCCTCCGATGAGTTCTTTAACATGGAAGATGTGTTTACAGAGGAGCGCTATTTGCTCTATTCGCCCGGAATAGCGAAATCATTAATGGAAAACTATTCTGAAATGTGGCTACTGTTAGTCGGTTTTAACGGTGTCTGCTGGCAGACGTTCGGGCTGAATATTCCGTTGCATAGCGTACATATGGATGATATCTATTTCTTCGCAACTGAATTGGACGACAGTATTGAATTGCAGGAAGACATATCGGAAAGTATCAATAAAAATCCTATCCCTTTCTTACTGATGCTTAATATCAGTGCAACCCCCAGAATTTTCCACAAAAATAGAGAGATAGGTTACTGGTTTTCACACTCAGACGCTACAGATGTTTCCTTTGAAACCAAAAAAATTAAAAAATATTTCACTATCGAATGGAATAAAGGAGTGTACAAACTTTCAACAAAAGATGGGACTGGCATGGAAAACCTTGCCGTTGCCTATTTCGATGAAGAAAAAAAGACGATATCCAGATACGCATTTACAGAAAAAGGATTCAGGAGATTAGCCAAGATTTTAAACAGCGTTGGATTCGACCTAAGTGACGAAGCTCAGAATCATCTATCTTTCAACATGCAGTTGTTCATGCAAACTTTTTTTAAGTCAGAAAAGAACATCGATCCCTATCTTGAATTGTTCAAAAAAGAATTGGATGAAGACGATGAGCAGCTGGATACCGCAAATGAATTCATCGCAGCCGCCATCGAAATCTACAATAAAAAAGAACCGGTAGATGTTGAAAAAATTGCGCAACAGGTGGGGCTGGATGTAGAAACAGCAAATGAGATTTGGAACAGTGTGCAGAATACCATAAAAAAACTATAAACGGCTGATCTGAATTTCATAATACAGGATTAAACAGAAAAACCGAATTTTGGATTATCCGAAACAAAATGTTTTGGATTCAATCTGAACGTACGTGAGCACACAACTGTTGAACATCATACCCTGTCGGATACGCCCAAATCTTACAAAAAGCTGGGCGCTTTTTACAGCTCTAATGCTGTTCATGAATGTGCAGGCCGGCCAGGAGATACCCGATTCACTACAAGCAATGCTCGACCGGGCAAAATCCGACAGCGCCAGAATCAGCGTCCATATCCGCATCGCCAATGCGCTGACTACATCAAATTATCAAAAAGCACTGGAGCATGCCACCTTAGCGGTTGAACTTTCTGAGAAAACAGGGAATCACTCCGCCTCAATAGAGTCCTACAAGCTGGCTGGGAGTATTATATACGCTGGCTCAGGTAGGCATTGGTACCAACAACCCAAGTGCTTCAGCAAAACTTCAAATAGATGCGGATCCTTCATCGGATGCAAAAGGATTACTCCCACCGAGAATCAGCCTGTCTGCAGCCAATCTGATCGCGCCATTTACGTCAACGCCTGCACCAGGCATTCTCATCTATAACCTGGCTACGGCCGGTACATCACCTGATAATGTTACGCCCGGATACTATTATTACGATGGATCCAGATGGCAGCGTCTAATTAATCAGGCACCCTACTTCATCGTTACTTTTGATGGAACGAATCCCAATAGCGGAGCATCCAATTTTTCCGGAATCACCCAGCGTTCTGATTATATTTATCTGAGCAACACCAACAACACCCAATGGACCTGGAATGGCGCTGCATATGTTACCTATACCGCACCTCCCAGCACTCCGTGGTATCTTTCCGGTGGTACAGATGATGCCGGCAGTAATAAAATAGCATCTATTTACCGAGTCGGAAAAGTAGGAATCGGCGGAAATACGCAACCCAATGCAACGTTAGATGTTCGGTCCAATCCAACCAGCACCTCCGACCCCGGTGTTGGATACATCGGACTGGGTACTACAACAGAAACTGCAGGCAATGCCGGTTCAGGTGCACTCAGATACTCTACAATATCGGGAGGTGTAATTGAATATAGCAATGGAACATCATGGAATACGCTCTCATCAACAGTACAACGTGCAAACGTGTATGCATCAAGATTGAGTAATACTCGATTTTCTATTTTTAATAATAGCGGGAGCTCAATGAATGATTTCAACATTGTCTCCGGTCCTGGTATGTCAAATTTCGATCAGACAACTGGTGTATATACTGCGCCCAGAAATGGGCTGTATACAATATCCGCCGGCATGGCGGTCAATGTAGGCCCATCTCGAAGTAATACAGGTCTGATACATTTCTTGATCATCATGACAAACCCAGGAACAGGAATTCAAACTGAAGTCTGCAACCAGTCGATCCCCACAAATCCCTCTATCAATGGATTCATGAGTTTCAATATTTCCTGTTCTGTACCACTATTGGCAACTCATACACTACATGTTTTTATGTGGAATGACTCGGGAGATGCAGCTGAGGTATGGTTGGATTCCCTACATCAAGGACGCTACTACCTTAGTGTTACAGAAAACTAAGTATGTTCAATTTTTATCCGCTGCTTTTTACAACAATCAGTAGCCGAACGAACTGCAATAACACGATTTTGGTAGAAGGCTACATTATCAATAAACAGTTAATTGAACGTTCAGTACGAACTTATTCCCTTCATTTGCGTTAATCTTAAATGACAATCAAACTTATAAAGTTAAAAACCGTAGCAACTGTTGTTGCTTTCCTGTCAGTTGTTTCAACTGCAACCGCTCAAAAAACTGTTGTAGATATAGCAGTAGGATCAAAAGATCATTCTACACTCGTAGCAGCAGTTAAGGCAGCAGGATTGGTAGAAACACTGCAAAGCGCCGGACCTTTCACTGTATTCGCTCCAGTGAACGCAGCATTCGCCAAATTGCCTTCCGGAACGGTAGAAAACTTACTGAAACCTGAAAGTAAAGCAACCTTAACAAAAGTATTAACTTACCATGTAGTTGCTGGAAACCTGGACGCCAAAGCTGTTGTAAAAGCTATTACCGACGGTGGTGGTAAGGTTTCTGTAAAAACTGTTAGCGGCGGAACCCTGGTTGCATCCTTAAAAGATGGTAAGGTAATTCTAACCGATGAAAACGGTGGCGTAGCTACAGTTGTAGCAACCGATTTAAAAGCAGGTAACGGCATCATCCATGTTATCGACACAGTAGTACTGCCTAAGTAACTTACTTGTCCATCTGCACTTAATTAATATCCAAAAGAGTTATGATAATGTATTTTTTACTTTATCATAACTCTTTTTTATGTACGTTAAGAACTTTCCCTCTCGTAAAGAATATTTTTCTACTCTAGATCAATAACCGATACCTCATACAGTGATGGTGATGCAGTAGCTTTTAATACCTTCACTCTAATCCTGCTTGTCGTATACCTCTTGGGAAACCTGATAACTTTACAGTCTCCCATCGGCTCTGTACCCATGTACACAGTTTGCCACCTTCCATCCTGCCAGATATCAATAGTATATTCCTGAATTCTGCCTTTTCGTATTTGCGAAAAGCCATCAGATAAATTTTCAGTATCCTGGAATTCAAAAATAGTGATCTTATTGAATGCTTCAGAAGGATTAAGATCCATTATCAGCTCTGCCAGTGTATCGGAAGCCTGCCAGCGGCTGTCGAGATTTCCATCGTTCACAAATGAAGCTTGCCCTTTGATGGTATCTTCGCTTGTTGCGGTGACTGGCTTCTTCAGAGAAATAAAGGTTCCGTTCTTAGACAATGGTTTGTTAGCCGATAAACCCAAGCGTTTCCCTAATTCAATAACCGTTAATGCTTCATATTCCCGTATGCGGCCTGTATGATCAGGCGGTACATTTATCACCAGAGCATTATCATTGTCCGTACACCAGTAAAACAATTCTTCCAGCTCATCCAGTGATCGTACCGGCAGTTGTTCTTTCTTTTGAAACCAGTTCCATCTGCTGCTCAGACAAATAGTATGTTCAAAGGGCAGATAATACGATTTCCCTTCATGGAGATACTGCTTCTTATCAAATTTGGTGATGATCTTGGGATCCCATAACCGGAAATCGCTGGGGAAATACTGAAAGAAGTATTTATTGTCTTCCGTCATGTTAGAAGGAAGCGTGAACTGCCGCTTACCCTCTTCATTAACAATAGTATGATTTACACTGACCGCACATTCAGGGTTGAACTGTTTGATCAGCCGGTACAACTGATCCAGCCCCCATTCACCGGGCTGGCGTTTCCACCCCCCGTCCAGCCATACTTCAACAATGGGTCCGTAGTTAGTAAAAAGCTCTGTAAACTGACGCAGCATGAAGTCTACATATACCTGCGGATCTTTATTAGTAAACGATGGCTCATGCCGGTCCCATAAAGAATAGTAAATGGCAAACTTCAGCCCATATTTTTTGCAGGCATCTGCAACTGCCTTCACCACATCCGTTTTTACAGGAGAAGACGCCACATCGTAATCCGTTTGCTTACTGTCCCACAAACAAAATCCATCGTGGTGTTTGGTAATGAGCAGTACATAACGAAAACCAGCTTCTTTTGCTGTACGTACCCATTGATCCGGATCAAGCTTTGTTGGATGGTAAACACTCGCCGGCACCGTACCGTCTGACCACTCCTTATCAATGAACGTATTGATCCCAAAATGTATGAACATACCATAACCACGCCTGATCAATGCTTTTTGGGTAGCATTGGGTGTGGTAGCCGGCTGAAGTATTTGGGCCGATACATGGCTGGCGGTCAATACCAGCACCGAAAGAACGGTGAGTACTTTATACATTAAGCTGGACTTCATGCGATAAGTATTTCAGGAGATAATAAGATGGTACAATTCTTCCAGAGCTGCAATATCGCACAAAGTAATTCTCTATGCAGAAGCGGAGCGAGTAGAAAAACCTTCATATATCCATCCCTCTTGTAAAACACTAAACTAACTAACAAAAAGGAAATCTACGTAGAGATATATACGCCGGGAACAATGTGGACTTTCCGCAAAACTGAGATACCGAAAGTCATTTTGCCGATTACAGCATAACCAGTAGCTGCAGACAGTACTTCTGGAAAGAACTTCACGTAGAATTCTATCAGATTACCGTATAGGTGTTTTACAAAAACCCGTAAAAAACGGGAAAACGTATAATGGATTTGATTGGTGGGCAACAGGGCATCATTTGAACATCTGGTAAAACCAAACAGTAAAATGAAAAAGGATTACCCTCCGAACGAAAGATTTTTTTCTGCGACTATCTGCCACCTCGTCTGTCTGTGCGTATAAAATTGTCTGGCAAATAAAGTGATAAAACCGGTCATGATTCCTCCATAAATGATAATGGTATCTTCATAGTGAATACGGCCATTTCCTAAATCCCGGAGCAGTATGCTGTGATTCCAAACCTTTGCTGCTATGTCCCACTCTCTGGTCACTATTTTGAAGTTGGCTTCATCGATTTTCTCTATAAATAAATAATGAACGCCTCCAAAAGGTATAAATCCAAAAATACGCATGCGTACGCCGTATGTTTTTCCAACTTCCCACTGATTGGGGAAAGACCCACCTACAGATTTGAATGTTATCATCCCTTTTGCAACAAACTCTAATAAGGCAGGAGTTCTAACATTGGCCCAGGCACTATCAATCGCCATAGGAATCTCAGAATTGGACAGTTAGTTTCTTTGCCTTTACCTTACGATCATTGTAATCAATGAGTACAGATTCAATATGAACAACTGGCTTCAACTTGTCAGCATTTACATTCTCAATAATGACTATTATTCAGGATGCTATTATGATATGCAGGGATAGTCCGACCGGACTATTATTAAATAATTTATACATCGGCAGTAACACCATTCCTATCCATCAAAATTATACCCTTTTATACATTTTTTAAGGACAGACCGAAAGTTTAGCTAATGAAGATATAATTACTTACCTATAATTTGTAAAGAGGAAAAGAATTTATTTTTTGCTTGAACAGATGCATCTTCAGTTCGCTTTTGATGAATTATATTGACGGTATAAATGCCATCAAAAAACAGATAGATAGTAAATTCAACTTTTTTCCCATTGCGCATGGCATTCACAACAAAATGCAAGACTTTTTTTCCTGATATTTCTTTCATTTCTGATGACAGAACAGTAGCATCACTTCCAAGTTGTGCAATAAACCCTTGCTGAGCCTGCTCCCAAAATTCATTTTGTTTTTGAGCAGCCTCCAGCACATCAGCAGTCATACCGCCACTTTTTTCAAGATTTGTTTTGCTGGCTATAAAATTTGCAGTGCTATCGGCAAGTCGAAGAAAGTGCTGAATACTTATACCCTGGAAATCCCGGATCAAAGGCTTATCTGAAAAAGTGATGGAAACGTTTTCAGTTATCTGGACTTTAGTTTCTTGAGACATTACAGAGAATGGAGACGATATAAGGATCAGGCAAACGAGAAATAACTTATTCATAAAATAGTTTAGAAATTAATATATAGATGGACCACATACAAAATGAAAGGAGATTATTTCATGCTCTCATTCCACCCATCTATAATACCCGCCTTGATATCGGTATAATTAGTGATAAGCCAGATGACAACAATAATCAATACAATAACTTTCCAGTGATTTTTGACGAGTACTTTCAGGTCTGTCAGAAATTGATTCATATCCGTGATTTTAATGGTGAAATTAAATTCGTACGGCCTGACTTCAGACTTTTGAGAAAACTCAGAGAGATCCACCTGGAGCACTCTGCTAAGAGTATTCAAAGAGTGAAGGCTGGGTTTGACTTCTCCGCTCTCAATTCTTTGAATGGTTCTTAATGTTACGCCCGCTTCATCTGCTAGCTGCTGCTGGGTTAGTCCCTGTTTAATCCTCAAGTCTTTAATCGATGCCATACATTCCAGATACAAATTTGACTATGAATTTATTACGAAAAAACGACTTGCGTACGTCATCCTTATGACATATACCCGTAAAATGCCTGTGAATAGGGCCTTTTTTTGGCTCATGGCAGGAGTTAACAGCTAACCCTTTTATGAAGTATGTATCGATGAGGAAATAAACTGGTTCACTTATTCCAAAAATTCCACTTCCGCTATCGCTAAAGAAGTGTCGCCCCCTGCAATAGTTGCAGATTCTATACGCACGTACCTGGCAGTTGCTGCACTTTCGAAAAAATATGTCCGCGTTGTAGGGTCGTTTATCAAATTACCGAAAGTGAATCTTCCTACTTCACGCCACGTTGTGCCGTCATCACTAATTTTCAAAATTCCCTTTTCCATCATGCCTCTACCGTCCCGGTTCTGGGGAGTGTAGGAAAACCCTTTAAGCTGAACCCGCCGTCCCAGGTCGATCGCTATAAAATGACTGGAACCACTAGCATCCGATTGCCAGTACGTTTTAGGATTAGCATCAAAAGCCTGCTCAGCTTTGTGCCTATCTGTTTCACTATCAGCATGTAAAAGCTTCCAGTCTTTCTGGATAATTCCATAGCGCCGGATGGCCACACTACCGGTTTCGTTTTTTATTACGGCTACCGCTTTGATTTCACCTGAACCCATCACAAACGGGCCCGTGTACTTTGTACTGGTATTGGAGGGGGTGCTGCCATCGGTAGTGTAATAAATATCTACTCCGGTGTTGATATTTTTAGAAGCATTTTCACCGTGAGGCTTCCAGTTAAACGCTGTCTGAATCGGCTCAATCGAAACCATTCCACTCAGATTTCTGGAAAATTGCAATTGTGGTGGGCGGGTGTTGTAGTAATGTGCAGAAATATGGGAGAGCGCAGGTGTAAACCGCGCCGCCAATATTCGTATCCGAAATTTGCTGGCCGTAACTTCCGGGAACCGCAAAATACGTTTGTAGCCAATATTAGTCCCTGAAGCAATTTCTTTCCAGCTATTGTTGATCCACGCATCTAGGGCGTGTTTTTCTACACGCTCTCCATGTGTGGAAATGGCCTCCTGCACCACTAAACGGTTGATGGTAACAGGAGTAGGCGTGGTGATGACTACTTCCGGTGCAGGCTGGTTCAGCAAACTATACGTTGCTTCTTTTTTGTCAAGTGCCGGCAGCGGCCCACGAGCATTGGCAAACAAATTCGTACCATACGTTTGCTGAATGCGAATTCCGACTTCGCGCAAAACCAAAACATCCTGCGGCGAAAATTTTCCGTCCCGATTGGGTGGAATGTTTAAAAGAAAAGTTGAATTCCCTCCCACCGAACGTTCATAAATATCAAAAACGTCATCTGTGCTCCTGACTTTCTGATAATTATCGTCGCGGTAAAACCAGCCTTCCCGAATAGAGGTGTTGGTTTCCGCCTGTTGAAAGTGCAAATACTTCCCCCGATAAAGTTCGTCTCTACTGCCAAGGGATTCAGCCGTAAGATCTGGAAACTGAGTGGCTGTATTCGGGTTTTCCGGATAAGGTATTACGTTCCACTCTGTCTCACGGGTTTTCCCCGATTCATTTCCGCACCATCGAATGTCTTCGCGACCAAAAATAACCGCATTGGGCGCCAATGTTCGAATCAGTTTTTTCCAGGAAGTATAATCGTATTGCTGATTTCCTTTGCGCTTGGGATGCGCACCATCGAACCATACCTCATGAATAGGGCCATATTCAGTTAACAGTTCAAACAACTGGTTGAGAAAATATTCATTGTAATCATCCACCTCAAACTGAAAAGA
>CANHUD010000059.1 GCA_947463665.1 Sphingobacteriales bacterium | reverse complement strand
ATCCGGGTAGTGGCACAGGATACCTGTCGCCCCTTCTCTAAAGACCGGCAGGGCATGATCCTCGGGGAAGGAGGTGCCATGATGGTCATCGAAACCCTGGAATCTGCGCTGGAACGGGGAGCAAAGATCTATGCAGAGATCACCGGTTTTGGGATGACCTCAGATGCCGCACATATTACCAAACCTTCGCAGACAGGTGCGGAACAGGCGATGAAACTGGCGCTGCAGGATGCCGGACTCCAGCCTGATCAGATCGATTATATCAATGCACATGGAACGGGAACGGTGGTGAACGATGTGATGGAAACAAACGCCATCCGCTCTGTTTTCGGAGCAGCAGCAGATAAACTGGCTGTCAGCTCCACAAAGTCCCTTCATGGCCATGCGCTCGGCGGTACCAGCGCACTGGAAGCCGTGATCACCACACTGGCTATGCATCATGGGATCCTTCCCCCAACGGTCAATTACCGGGAAACAGATCCGGAATGTGATCTGGATATCGTACCCAATGCCTCCAGGCCCCGCGCCATAAAGCATGCATTGTCTAACTCTTTTGCCTTCGGCGGATTGAACGCCGTAGTGGCTTTCAGTCAGTATAACCCTTCTTAACCCCCAACAGCAAGCTAAAAATCGTATGGGCCAGAAAAAATTGATTCGCTTTGCAGAGCTCCTGCAATTTCCCAATGTTCTTCAGTATCCTTCTAACATGCCCGGACAATGGAAAGAACATTTCATGGACGACCAGCCCATAACCCTCGAACTGGCCTGCGGAAAAGGTGAATACACAGTGGGAATGGCCCGGTTGTATCCGGAACGCAATTTTATAGGTGTTGACCTGAAGGGAAACAGAATCTGGGTAGGGGCCAAACAGGCACTGAATGAGCCACTCATGAACGTGGCATTTTTACGTACGCATATCGATAAGATACCGGAATATTTTGCACCTGGCGAAGTGGAGGAAATCTGGATCACCTTCCCGGATCCGCAACTCCGAATGTCGCATGCAAAAAAGCGACTGACCCACCCGAAATATCTGCGGCATTACCTGAAAATACTGAAACCCGGCGGGAAGATCCACCTGAAAACGGATTCTCCTAACCTATACGCATTCACGCTGAAAGTGATCGAGCTTTGCGGAAGTACTCCGCAGATCGCACTGGATGATCTATATACACATAAGGATCTTGCACCTGAGCTGAATATTAAAACGCATTATGAAGGTCTCGATATAGCCGGTAGCAACCGCATACATTATGTTTGTTTCACACTGCCGGAAACAGGCGTACCTGATTGCGATGCAGCGTTGAAAGAATGGGTATTTCAACAATCTGAGGCCGGCATCGAACACTAAACGCGCATCTATTGTTATCCTTCGACGTGACCCAATTATGAAAAAAAAATTGATCGAAGGTATAGACTATTACTACAATGAACTTGGCTTCATGGTACTGACAGTCGCCTATCATCTTAAAAACGGTAAGTGCTGTGGTAATGGCTGTATGAACTGCCCGTATGATTTTGTAAATGTTCCGGAACCACGCCGCTCCGAACTGATCCAACAGCAGAAAAATACCGATAATCAGTCCTCCTGAATCACTGGTAATACGGTGATATCATCAGATAAACGATGACGCCCGTTACACTAACATACAACCAGATAGGCCAGGTAATCTTCGCAAGTTTGCGATGCGCAGGCCATTCAGCCGTGAGTCCGCGATAGGCAGTAAACAGAATAAAGGGCAGGATCACCGCCGCCAGGAAGATATGAGTGATCAGGATGAAATAATAGACAAAACGGATAGCCCCCTCTCCACCATATGCCGTACTGTCGCTCAGTAAGTGGTGAGCAATGTACGAAACCAAAAACAATACGGAGAAATACATGGCAGCGAACATCAGGTTCCGATGAAGTTCATATTTCCCATTTTTCACGGCTATAAGTGCAGCTACCAACAGCACAGACACCCATGAGTTCAGTACGGCATTGAGGGTGGCAAACACATGCACATCGAATCCAAGGTCTACTTCAAGCTTTACTCTTGATAAGATTACCACAGCGATGAACACTACAGCGGAAACCACAAAGATCAGCAGTCGGGCCAGTTTATCGTTCTTTTGAACAGAAGGCACTAGTTTTTCTTGCATATCGGCAGTTTATTTTCTGAACAGATTACGTTTTTTCTTTTTATCCCGTTCCAACATCAGCAGTACTGCATCATTGATCAGTTTATCAAGATGTGCAGAATCCATACCATTGTACCATCCTCGTACCACCCGATCTTTGTCTAACAGAAAAAACTTATCGGTATGAATAAAGTTCGTGTCCACATCTGTTGAAGCAATGTTAGCCTTGAATTCTTTTAGCACCAGATGATAAACAGAATCTTTAGGACCGGTAAGCATCCACCAGGTATCATGATTGATGTTGAATTTATCTCCATAGGCTTTTAGCCGTGCTGCTGAATCCCTTACCGGATCTACCGTTATAGATACATAGCGTAAAACGGAATCCGTTTTGAAAGCATCCTGGATGCGCTTCATATTGCGGGTCAGCGTCGGACAAATGGTAGGACAGGACGTGAAAAAGAAATCGACCACCAGAATTTTACCCTTCAGGGCAGAATCATTCAGGGTAACATTCCTGCCGAACTGATCTGTTAAAACCATGGGCCTAACCTTATGCCAGACGGTATCCATGGTGGTCTTTCCCTCATTGGTCACAGCCACTACCGTATCATAAAAATACCGCTTGGGCATGATAACAGCCGTTTTGCTCAGGTGGTTCACGACCAGATACGAGAAAAGAGGCAACAGAACGGCAACCGCAATAGCAATAAATGTCTTCTTCTTCATATAAAATAAATGTCCCGGCATGCCGGGACATATCTGTTAAGCGATTTGGCTGAACAAAATTATTCTACTCCCGGCTTTTTGGCATCTTTAGGTGCCACAGTCTGCTGAGGATACGGTTTGCTACCGCCCACTGTATTGCGGAGATTCTTCCAGGAATCACCATCCCAGAGGAATGCGGCGATAAACCATACAAACAGCAACAAAGGAACAACTATAGTGAGTGCAAAGTTGCGTATTTCGTCACCTAAGTGCATAAAAACACCAACAATGTAGAAAGCCTTAAGCAGAGAAAGGATCACAATCACACCCTTAATGAAAAGTATAAGCGTTGTGCTGGGAGCTTCCCCTTTGTTCATGTAGTAGATCACAAAACCGAGGATCAGTTCGATAATAGTGATTACAGACAGAAGAATAGTAGTTTTTATAATCTTCTTAACCTGTCCTTCCTGAGGTTCATGATGAAACGTTACTTCAGGAGAGTGTGTGTTCATTTGATGTTGCATATACTGAAATTCGATTTGTCGGGATTAAACAAGATAGAAACAAAGGAATACAAATACCCATACCAGATCCACAAAGTGCCAGTACAAACCGGCTTTTTCGATCATATTGTAGTGTCCTCTGCGTTCAAAGGTGCCATTAATCGCCATAAGGAGCATGATGATATTGATCACCACACCGGAGAATACGTGGAAACCGTGGAAACCGGTGATGCCAAAGAAATAGCCACCAAAGGCAACCGGACCTGGTGTTGCTACCATCGTGCCATTGTGTAGGACTTCAGCTCCCCATGGGTTACGGGTAACAGTTGTTCCGATTTTCTCGATAGTACCATTGATCAGTACTTCATGATCACCGAGAATGAGGTGAGTCCACTCCCAGGCCTGACAACCCAGAAACGCAAAACCACCGATAATGGTCCAGATCATCCACTTGATCACTCCCTTTTTGTCGTTATGATGGCCTGCATGAACCGCCAGTACCATTGTAACCGAGCTAATGATCAAAATAAACGTCATCAGACTCACGAAAGCAAGCGGCAGATTGGCATGGCCTGCAAACGGAAAGGCATTGAAAACGTGGTTGGGATCCGGCCAGTAGTTCTGGCTGAAACGAATGGTACCATACGAAATTAGGAACGCGCCGAATGTGAATGCATCACTCATAAGGAAATACCACATCATCACCTTGCCATACTCCACGTTGAACGGGCTTCGTCCCCCGCCCCACCATTTGATATCCGCTGTTGCTCCAGTTGCCATGTTAATTATTACAAGTTTTGGGTTCTCAATTTATTATTTATCGCATCAGACTAAAAAATACGAAAAGATAAATCCATAACAGATCTACGAAATGCCAGTAGGTAGACACTACTTCAATAGGTACCATACTGTAATTTCTATTCTTTACACTGATGGCTTTCACATAGATAACAATCAGCGCAAACACACCTCCCACCAAATGCAGCGCATGGAGTCCTGCAATAGCCAGCAGAAAACTATACGAGGCATTAGACCCGGCTCCGATCAATTTGATGTCCTGCTGCCCGAACTGCCAGAAACCTGCCACCTGCAGCAACACAAAGATCAATCCAAGCAGGGCCGTAAGTCCGAGTAACCGGCGATAGCGGAGCAATCTTCTCTCTTTGAATGACTTCTTCGCCATCCAGATCGTAAGGCTGCTGGCCAGGATCACAACCGTTGAAATCCAAAAGGCTGTAGGTATCTCCAGCAACGCCCAGTTTGCCTGGGCCCGTTTTACGATGTACGCACTGGTCAGACCAGCGAACATCATCAGGATACTACCTATGGCCACCCATAAGGTGAACTTATGGGGATGGACTTTTACTCTCTGCTCACTCACTATATGCCAATTAAACTATTAAAGGTTCATTTTACATTTTATCCGCCAGTAAGGCTAACAACACAATTGGAAGATAGCCATAAGAGGTAAACATAACTCTTCTGGCGGCATTTACATCCATTTCCCGGAACAACCGAACACACTGCCATACCAGATACGCATTCGCCAGGGTCACAATTACCAGCGATATCCAGCCACTCATTCCCCAGATATATGGTAATATACCAAAAGGAACAAGTATGATGGCGTACAACAGGGCCTGAACAGCCGCAAACTTGGTTGGACCACCGGCACTGGGTAGCAACCGGAATCCTGCTTTGGCATAATCCGTGTACGATATCCAGGCAATAGCCCAAAAATGCGGGAACTGCCAGAAAAACTGGATGCCGAAAAGAATCCATCCGCCTGCCGACAGTTCATCCGTACCTGCTACCCAGCCAATTAAACAGGGCAGTGCTCCGGGAATACCGCCCACCAATACCGCAATGGAATGCTTTTTCTTCAAAGGCGTGTACACAAATGCATACAGAAAAAGACTAAATGCAGAAAGGGCAGCAGATAATCCGTTGAACCAATATCCCATGATGAACACCCCTACGGTACCCGCAACAAAGGCAAAGGTCCATGCTTCGTCTACCGTCATCCTCCCCGCTGCTACGGGTCGTTTGGCTGTTCGCGACATAACAGCATCGGTATCTTTCTCCACCACCTGGTTGATGGCATTGGCAGAACCGGTAATCAGCATGCCGGCTACAAAAAGTAAAAGAACTGAAACAAACGTGAACGATACATTGGGAGCCAGCAGGTAACAGACTACGGATGAGAATACCACTGTAAAACTCAGTGTGAATTTCATCAGTTGGCCATAATCCTTTACCTTCTGCTTCACCTTCTCCAGGTTTGAACGCTCATCCACATAATCCTTCACGTTTGTCAACTATCTGCCCGGCGCTTACGCGCCAGAATTAATGTTTTGATTCATGCTCACCCACAGGCTCGGTCTGTGCGATGAAATCTTTTCCATCTTTCCCGTAATCATACGCCCAACGATGTACTTCCGGAATATCGCCAGGCCAGTTGCCATGTCCCGGATTTACAGGTGTGGTCCACTCCAGCGTATTCGCGCCCCATGGATTCTCACTGGTCACTTTTCTTCCTTTGAAAATAGAATAGAAAAAGTTGAAGACCATAAGCAGCTGGGCTGCAAAAACGATCATCGAAACCGTACTGATGAACTGGTTCAGATCACCGAAATGTTTGAATGATTCCCAGTTGGAAAAATCATAATAACGACGAGGCATACCGGCAAATCCCTGATAGTGCATCGGCCAGAAGATAAGATAAGCACCCGCCAGTGTAACCCAGAAATGGATATACGCCAGGGTATTGTTCATGTATCGGCCATACATCTTGGGGAACCAGTGATATACACCGGCAAACATGCCAAAGAAAGAAGCAACACCCATCACAATGTGGAAGTGCGCAACCACAAAATAGGTATCGTGCAGGTGGATATCGAGTGTGGAGTTACCCAGGAAGATTCCTGTAAGACCACCGGAAATAAAGAGACTTACAAAACCAACAGCAAACAGCATGGCAGGAGTAAACCTCAGATTACCTTTCCAGAGAGTGGTAAGCCAGTTGAATACCTTAATGGCTGAAGGAATGGCAATCAGCAAGGTTAACAACACAAAGAAGGCTCCCAGGAATGGATTCAGACCGGTAACAAACATGTGGTGTGCCCATACAAGGAACGCCAGCGTTGCAATGGCAAAAAGTGAAACCACCATCGCCATATATCCAAAGATGGGCTTGCGGGAGTTGATACTGAGCACCTCAGATACCATACCCATCGCAGGGAGAAGAATAATGTATACCTCAGGGTGTCCAAGGAACCAGAACAAGTGCTGGAACAGAATGGCACTTCCCCCTTCATTGGGCAGAATTTCACCCTTCACTACTATGTCCGACAGGTAGAAACTGGTACCCAGGTTTCTGTCAAACAACAACAGAATTGCACCGGACAATAATACAGGGAAGGAAAGTACTCCCAGTACAGCTGTAAAGAAAATCGCCCAGATGGTAAGCGGCAGACGAGTCATGCTCATACCCTTGGTGCGCATATTCAGGATGGTAGAAATATAATTCAATCCACCCAGTAGTGATGAAACAATGAACAATGCCATAGACACCAGCCACAGGTCCATTCCAATTTTCGAACCTTCAGACGCCTGTCCGAGTGCACTCAGTGGAGGATAAATCGTCCACCCACCGGAGGCAGGGCCCGTTTGCACAAAAAGAGAAGCAAACATCACAATGGAAGCTCCGAAGAAGAACCAGTAAGAAAGCATGTTCAGCATCGGAGAGGCCATGTCACGGGCGCCAATCTGCAGCGGAATGAGAAAGTTGGCAAACGTACCACTCAGACCTGCCGTTAGTACAAAGAATACGAGGATCGTACCGTGCATGGTAACCAGTGCATAATAGAAATCAGGACTAATCTTACCACCCTGCGCCCATTTCCCGAAAATGTCTTCTAGAATTGGGAAAGTGGCGTCCGGATAACCTAACTGAATACGGAACAACACCGAAAACAGACCGCCAATGATAGCCCAGATCATTCCCGTGATCAGGAACTGCTTGGCGATCATCTTGTGGTCCATGCTGAACACATACTTGGAGATAAAAGACTCCTCGTGATGATGGTCGTGCCCATGGTGATCGTCATGTCCATGCAACACGGTCGCTACCTGCTGACCTTGAATCGTAGTTTCACTCATCGGATGTTATTTACAAATCGTTTACAAAAATCAATTAGTTGATAGCCTGTGCGATCGGCCTGGCAGTAGTGTCTGCCGCCGGGGCTGCAGGCGCTGCTGCTTCCTTCACTGTCAGATACTGAGGCTTTTTCTCAGCCAGCCAGCGATTGTACTCATCCTGTGTTTCTACCACAATTATTCCTTTCATGGAATAATGTCCTGAACCACACATCTGATCACAGGAAATTTCATATACAAAATCCTTATTCCCGGTGATCTTCTTCATTTCCTCTGTGGTGTACTTTGGTGTAAACCAAATAGTGGTAGGAATACCCGGAACCGCATCCATTTTCATACGGAAATGAGGCAGACCCACATCATGGATTACATCCTGTGCATTGATCACCAGTTTCACAGTTTTTCCTACTACCAGGTGCATTTCTGTTGCCTCAATGTCATCATGACTGGAAGCATCTTCCCAATCCACACCCAGTGCATTGCCATTAGAAGCGTCGGTAAGTCTGTAATTCTTTCTTCCGAGCACTCCATCCTTACCGGGATAGCGTACCATCCAGTTGAACTGTTTACCGGTGATCTCCACAATCTGGGCATCTTTTGGCGCATCCTTCGTCATACCAAACCAGTAGTATAACCCAAAGCCTACCAGTACAGAAAGGAAAATCGCCGGCACTGCCGTCCAGAGAAACTCCAGTTTATTGTTGTGCGGATAATAAAACGCCTGACGTTTCTCCGTATACTGGTACTTATATGCAAACCAGAAAAGAAGGATCTGAGTGAGCAGAAACACCAGACCGGTAATGGCCAGAGTGATCCACATCATAAAATCAATTTTCTCCCCGTGCTCGGATGCCGCAGGTGTACCCAGCAGCGTTCTGTCATAAAACAACTCGTTGCACCAATAAGCACCGGCAAGTCCAAGAACCAGGAAGACCAGGAACAGAAACGCATTGATGCGGTTGTTCTGCTGGAACGTTTGCTCTTCTCCTTTTAACACTGAAACATACTCACTGGCTTTGGCGATCTGAAAGATCACTATAAAGGCCAGCACGAGAATAGCTAGGATAAAATAACCTGACATATTTTATGTTTTCCTTTTAATAAATTCTACAAAATCAGCTCGCTTACGTATGATGGATCGCACTTTCTTTCAGGAAAGGGTGGTATTTCGGCACTAAAGGCTTACTTGCCAGCGCTTTCCCTGCAAAATGCATGATCAGTCCTGCATACAATGCAAGTATACCGAATTCAAACCAACCCAGACTATAATGTTCACCCATCGGGCCAGGCATTACCATCTGGTAAAAGTCGATCCAGTGACCCACAATGATGATAACGGCTACATATGCTATTGTACTGTAATTCCGCTTGGAACCCTTGCGCATCAGCAACAGGAAGGGTAACAGGAAATTTACAATCAGATTGATAAAGAAAATCGCTCTGTAAGGCCCCTGCATACGGGGTTTGAAATACACGGTCTCTTCTGGAATATTGGCATACCAGATCAGCATGAACTGTGAATACCACAGATACGTCCAGAATACAGAGAAGGCGAACATGAACTTCCCTACATCATGCAATTGCTCTTCGGTGGTCAGCTCCAGGTAATCCTGGTTCTTCAGGTAAACAATATAAAGTGCCACCAGCGACATACCTGCTACAAACGTACTGGCAAATGTGTACCAGCTGTACATGGTAGAATACCAGTGTGCATCGATGCTCATCAGCCATAACCAGGGAATGGTAGACCCAACGGTCAGGCCAAAGAAAATCAGAAAAGCAGATGCCCAGATGGTATTTCGGTGAATGAAGGATTTGCCTTTTTCAGCATCCAGCGGCTGATCCGCCTCAGCTGAAAGATCCCGCATTTTCTTTCCGATGAACGACCAAGCTCCAAGGGAGATCAGTGTCCACACCAGGAAGAATACCGGATTCAGAAACCCTTTTTTACCTCTAAGAATGGGATCATGTTCCACATGTTCCTTGTCGATCCAGTGATAAATATGGTGCTGGTGACCCAAAATTATACCCAGAAATACAACAAGGGCTAATACACTGAACACCGGAACCAGTGCCGATATAGCTTCGGGCACGCGGCGGAAGGATACCTGCCAGCCACCCATGGCCATGGTAGTTACACAAAGAAAAAACATACTGGCATTCACCACAAGCAGGAAATACGTGCTGTTCTGCAGCAGTACAGCCCAGAAACGTGTCTGGTTGTGCTCATCCTTGCTGAAGGCCAGAAAAATAATGCCCAGTAACAAAACCAGCCCACCTACACCCAGCAGTGCTGTCGTCCACTTTTTGTATCCCGGAGTAACTTCAAATTGTTGCTTGATCATCGGATCTTATTGAATACGTTCTGTTGAAAGTTTAATTTGTTTGTGCCACTGGCTGGGCAGCAGGTGCTGCCGGCTTCTGTTTAGCCTTGATGTAGGCAATGACCATCCAACGCTCCTTCGGCTGAAGCTGAGAGGCATAACTTCCCATCAGATTCTTACCGTAGGTTGTAGAATAATACATCTGACCCTCTGGCATGTTCTCGTATTTGGCATCTCCTACCAGTGTGGCAGGCTTTGCCGGATACGGACCATCGCCGCCGTTATAAAGCGGACCATTGCCATCCAGCTTGGAACCATGGCATATCGCACAATTGATCAGATACAGACGCTCAGCCTCTTTCATATCTTTTTCACTCATAGCAGGCAGGGGATTCTTCACTGCCTTCGATGCTACATAATTGGCGGTATCGCCGGTTGCATCCTTCTCAATATGGAAAGGATACACATCTCCACGTTTCATCGTACCGGCAACCGGCTGGCGATTCGTCTGGCGATCGGCAAAGATCGGACTTTCGGAGTAGGTCTCGTAAGCCCTGCTGTACCGCATATCGGGTACATAATCCTTACCAGGAGTTCGTTTTACATCACTGCAGCCAATGATTACCGCCATGGTTGCAGTAAGCGAAAGCGATATGACAGATATTTT
>CANHUD010000058.1 GCA_947463665.1 Sphingobacteriales bacterium | reverse complement strand
TTCCGGGGCCCAGTAAAAGAAACCGCCGATGTCGCGTTCGTTGGTCACGGCACTGTTCAGGGCATCGGCGCGGTCGAGGGGGAGACGGTTCTGGCTGGATTGCATATTTTCGAAACCGAAGGGTACTTTACTTTGCCCGAGCCGGAGGCGGAATTCGCTTTTTTTATCCAGTCCGATGTCCATATAGGCGTCGCGCAATTGACCAAAATGCAGGCGGTCGTTGGAAGGGCTGCTGGCAAAGTCGGGTTGAATATAGAAATATACGCGTGAGCTGAGTTGACCGAAAAATATGATCCGCATCCGACGGAGGAAAAAGCCGCCGTTTTTTCCCCAGGAGCGATCGCACTGTTCGCAACCCAGGTTCTCATTGGTTTCGAAGAGTCGGTTGTAGCGCAGCTGGGCATACCCTCTGATGGAAACGTTTTCAAACCATTTCTTAGCCGGAACGATTTTGGTTGTATCCGTTTGTGCCTGGCTGCTGTTCACCATAAAGAGCGGAAGCAGGGCGATCAGTTTTACCCGAGATATTGGATGCATAGGGCGGCGAAACTACAAAATGTGTCTGAGATCTTTAATGTTGCGGGATTATCGTGTATCTTCTCTTTATGAAAAAGTTGGTTTTATGTATTTGTTTTTGGGGACTTCAAACGGTTACGGCCGCTGAGCCGCCGTTGAAGATCGGCGTAGCCGGATTGACGCACGGGCATGTCGACTGGGTATTTACGGCGCACCAGCGTGGGGAGATCGAGATCGTGGGTATAGCGGAACGCAACCAGCAGCTGGCAGCCGTGTATGCAAATCGGTATAAATTATCGCCCACTCTTTTTCATTCTACCGTTGACCAGATGCTGGATGCTTCCAGGCCGGAGGCGGTGACCAGTTTTAGCGATACGTATGCGCATTTGGAAATCGTTCGGGCCTGTGCGCCCAGGGGCATTCATGTGATGGTGGAAAAGCCGCTGGCGGTATCGATGAAGCATGCGCGGGAGATGAAAAAGCTGGCAGAGAAGTATCAGATACAGGTACTAACCAATTATGAGACCTCCTGGTATGCTACCACGGAGAAGGCTTATGACCTGCTGCATGCAGGTAAGATCGGTGACGTACGTAAGGTTGTGGTGCACGACGGGCATAAAGGACCGAAGAAGATCGGCGTTCCCTCTACGTTTCTGGAATGGCTGACGGATCCGAAATTGAATGGGGCAGGAGCTCTTATGGATTTTGGCTGTTACGGGGCCAATCTCAGCACCTGGCTATTGAAAGGCGAGCGGCCGTTGTCTGTGACCTGTATTGCCCAGCGCTTCAATGAAGCCGATCATCCCAAGGTGGATGATGAAGCAACTATTATAGTGGCCTATCCATCCGTTCAGGTTATTATACAGGCATCCTGGAACTGGCCGATAGGCCGGAAGGATATGGAGATATATGGATTAACGGGTGCCATTTATGCCGATAATGCCCGTCAGCTGCGTGTTCGGATGGCGAAGGGCTATGATGGATTTGATGAGGAGAAGATGGAACTGGCTCCGCGTGCACAGCCGTTTGATGATCCGTTTAGAGTGTTAACACAGGTAGTTAGAGATAAAATTCGATTAGCGCCGTTTGATTTGTATAGTTTAGAGAATAATATGCTGGTGATGGAGATTTTGGAGGCGGCAAAGAACAGTGCGCGTAGTGGGAAGACGGTCAGGTTGTAACATCTTACTTATATGGTTATGCTTCGATGGATTTGTTCAGGTGTTTTTTTAATGGTCTATGTTTTGGTAAGTGCTCAGGCCCAGCGTATCCGCATTGCCTGTGTTGGCAATAGCATAACGACAGGAGCGAGAGTGGATAATCCTTTAACAGAATCCTATCCGGCGGTGTTGGGAAATCTGTTTGCTGCAAATAAGCGCCAAAACGTTCAGGTAAAGAATTTTGGTATTGGCGGAGCAACCATGCTTCGGTTTGGAACGCCCAATGTATGGCGGGTACTGGATTCATTACGGATGTTTCCTGCCGATGTTGTGGTAATCGAAACGGGCACCAATGAAACGGTGGGTGCTCCCCGATATAACTGGGAGCATATATCGGAATGGGAAAAGGATTATGCTGATTACATAAAAGAAGTTCGACGGATCCATCCGAATGTGGCATTGGTTTTGTGCAGTCCGCTCGACATGGTTCTTGAGACGGCCGGTTTATCAAAGGAGCGGAAAGAGAATTTAACAGAGAGGAGGCCTAGGATATGGGAATTGCGACGGCGTCTGAAGAAGATCTCCCGGTTGCACGATGCCTATTTTCTGGATTTGACCAAACCATTTAAAGGCAGAGCGGATCTGATGACAGCAACAGATGGCGTTCATCCCAACAAGGCAGGGTATGCCTTTCTGGCATCTACTGTTTACCGTTTTTTAACGAGGAAACAACTGGTAAACTGATTGGGTTAATAGCAGCGATTGTGGAGAACATCTTCTTTGAATTGGGCGAGTTTTTTCTTCATAGCCCTGATTTCTTTAATTTTTACATCCAGCGCTTCCAGTTTGGCATCCAGAATGAATAATTTTTCTTTTTTGCTGAATTTCTGGTTGTACCAGGCATCAATGACCTGTCCGATTTCCCGGATGGTGAATCCCACGGATTTGGCATCGTTTATGAATTCAAGTTTCTCAACGGTTTCTTCGTCGTAATGAAAATAGTTATTGGAGGTGATCTCCTCGTTACGGGAACCTTTGATCAGGCCTGACTTTTCATAGAATCGGATCGTATGGGCGGAAATACCTGTTTTCTTGGATAGTTCGTTTATCAGCATATGTCAAATATACATGTGGACAAATAAATGCAGACCATAGAGCATACTCTATTGTTGTTGGTTATGGTGGACTCGAGTAGGTTTGCTGAAAAGACATCAATATGAAAAAGACAGTACTGATTACGGGCACGTCCAGTGGAATAGGAAAAGCTGCTGTATTTGAATTTGCCGAAAAGGGTTGGAATGTGGTGGCCACGCAGCGAAGTCCTGACGTTGACCGTTCTTTCGATCATCTGGAAAATGTTTTACTGGTAAAGCTGGATGTAACAGATACGAATAGTATATCTGAGGCCTTTGATCGATCTGTAAAAGCATTTGGTAAGCTGGATGTAGTGGTGAACAATGCCGGGTATGGTGTGGATGGGGTTTTTGAGGCCATGAGTGACGAAGTGATCGAGCAGCAGTTCAATACGAATGTATTCGGTCTGATGCGGGTAACCCGAGCGGCCATCCGGCACATGCGTGCAGTAGGAGGAGGCATCATTATTCAGGTGTCCAGTATGGGTGGGAAGGTGACGTTCCCTTTATACAGTATTTATCACTCGAGTAAGTTCGCCGTGGAGGGTTTTACGGAA
Organism: Sphingobacteriales bacterium; assembly: GCA_947463665.1. Lineage (GTDB taxonomy): Bacteria > Bacteroidota > Bacteroidia > Chitinophagales > Chitinophagaceae > Pollutibacter. The sequence continues at coordinate 7,164 of CANHUD010000058.1, read as the reverse complement.
TCGCTGCACTATGAACTTTCGCCTTTTAATATCCGCCTGAAGCTGGTGGAGCCAGGACTTACGGCAACGGAATTCACGGGTAGAAGCCGGAAGTTTGTGAAACCTGACAACGATGCAGCGTACGATCTTTATCTGGAAAAGTTTAGGGTAGCGGCAGAGAAGGCGATGAAAGGTGCAGAGAAGCCGGAGGTGATTGCCAGGGGAATCTTCAAAGCAGCAACCGATGGGCGGGATACGCTTCGTTATCCGGTGGGTGCTCCTGCTCCGATGATTCTTTGGTTGCGGAAGTTGTTATCTGACAGATTGTTTTTCAGTATGGTGAAGACTACGTATAAAGTCTGATGTTACCATATGAAAAAGCCCGCCAATTATTGGCGGGCTTTTTTTTGATACTATCCAAAATGGGTTAAAAATCAAATTGAATACGTGCGAACAGATATCGGCCATTCATACCGATCTGTGTGACGCGGCGTGAATAGTTGAACTGGTTGTTGGAGCTTACGGCATTGTTGTTCACGATGCCTCTTTCTCTTGCTGTTCTGGTTTCTACGAACTGATCGTAGGTGGGGCTGCCTACGGTAACATCCAGCCGCTTGTAGCTTCCTTTGGAGGCGGTCAGCAGATCAGAGTAGACATCGAACAGGTTGTTGGCGCCTACGCTGAAGCGGACGCTGTTGCTCACTTTATATCCAATGGTCAGATCGGTTACTACTTTTCCGCCCAGTTCCTGAATATAGAACCAGTTAGTGGCACCACCGCCTTCAACATGCGTTACTTTTCCGAAATACGTGTTGCGCATATTGACATTGAATTTTCCGGCGCGGTAGGTCATCATAAGGGAGCTCTTCACCATGGGGTTACCTTCTACCAGGGTAGCCTTGTTGATCGGGCTCATGTAGGTAGCTTCGCGGCCTACCAGCTTGTCAGACACCTTGGTTTTACCCAGGATCTTCCGTTCGGTGAACGTGCTGGCAGACTCAATCTTCAGAGACTGTTTATTGGGTAACCGGAACGTATAGGCGAGGATCATATCAACACCGGATGTACGCAGGTCAGTAGCATTGGCCATGAAGACGCCGCGGGAAGCGTTGTTCAGCAGGAGGATGTTGTAGATCTCCTGTTCCTGTGCGTTACCGCCGTTACGGCCCTGGAAGGCGTCGGTAAGGATGATGCGATCGGTTATTTTGGTGGTGAATCCGTCAACCGTCATGGTGAAGGATTTCGATTTGAACGTCATACCCAGGCTGAAGCTCTGGGAGATTTCCGGACGGAGGCTGGGAATACCGAGCAGTTGAGCGGCCTGGCTGTTGTTCGGCAGCGTGGCATCATCAAAGGCAATGCCTCCCTGGAATACCGTAGAGGTTTTAGTCAGGAAGCGCTGTTGCAGGGCTGGCGCACGGAAACCGGTGCTGGATGATCCGCGGAACGAGAAGTTATCGGTAATCTTATAGCGACCTGCGAGTTTCCAGCTGAGATTGCCTCCGAAATCGCTGTAGTTCTCGTACCGAAGGGCGGCATCGAACAGTAATTTTTTAGCCGGTTCGAATTCGATATCGGCATAGATGGCACCGGAGCGGCGGTTTTCATTCATGGAGTTATCGGGCCGGAAACCGGGGAATACCTGTGAGCCGCCTGCGGGGATGGCTGTGGAGTTATCTGCCAGTCGAACGGTTGTAGGTGTACCTCTCAACAGATCCACCTGTCCATTGGTACGGCGCATGTAATTACCCCAGGAGGCCTCTTCACCGGCTTCCTGTCTGTAGTTCTCCATCCGGTATTCAACACCGAAAGCCAGGTTGGTTTTCCATGCGTTGCTAAACGATTTGGAGATATCGAAGTTGGTGGTATTCTGACGGAAGCTGAGCGTACCTGCATCAAACGATGTTTGGGTGGATCCGTTGTTGTACCAGGCCGATACGTTGAGGGTGTTTTCAATTAAGAAGGCCAAACTGTTTTGTCCGTATACATTGCTCAGATCATAGTTCCAGCTTCCCAGTTTACCCTTCAGCCCTGTACCGGCGGAGATGTCTCCAATGGTAGAGCTGATTTCAGGAAGAAATCCTTTAGGATAGATGGCCGGGATGTTGGTTGACTGATAAGGCATCCGGTAGAAGCCGGTGGAGTTACCGTTCCGCTGACTGAGGATACTGAAGAAATAGAATTCGCTGCTGCCTTTTGTTTTGAGGGCTCCGTTTATGATACCCTGGAGGTTGCTGGTGCGCGATTGTCCTACGCGCATCTGGAAGAAATCACGGGTAACACCTAATTGGGAAAGCAGGGCATTGCTGGCTACATCACCGGATGTCCTGTTATCAATATCACCTGTACGCTCACCGGAACGGATAGTAGGTTCCCGTTTGTCGTAATTGAGGGTCACGTTGAGGAAGCTTTCTTTGGTTTTTCCGATCTGGAATCCATAGTTCAGCGAAGCGTTCACCTTCTGACCATCGGTTGCGTTGCGGTTGATGTACACCGGATCGATCCCTTGGGCGAAATTCCCCGGATTGGTGTGTGTATAAGACTGATAGGTGGTCATGTTGGAACCGTAGCTTACGATCGCTCTTCCTTTATTGACATCGCGGTTGAGTTGTACGTTGAGTACACCTGCAATGGCATCAGAACCGTACTGGGCAGCGGCACCATCGCGCAGCAGTTCGATACGATCGATACCGGCGGCGGTGATGGCGTTAAGATCGGTTCCTACCGAACCACGACCCATTGTTCCGTTTACATTCACCAGTGCGGAGGTGTAGCGTCTTTTCCCGTTCACGAGCACAAGCGTCTGGTCGGGCCCGAGTCCGCGTACAGTAGCCGGATCGATGTGATCTGTTCCATCCGCTACGGTTTGTGTAGTAGAGTTGAAAGACGGGGCAATGTTGTTCAGGATGTCGGTGATGTTGGTCTGCGGAATTTCTGTGATCAGCGCTTTTACATCGAGTACATCTACCGGAACGGTGGATTCCACTTTGGAGCGGGGGAGACCGCGTGTACCCGTAACTACCACCTCTTCAATGGTGCCGGTTGCCGGTTTCAGGCTGATGGAGAGGCTGAGCTCGTCTGTCAGCTGAATGCTTTGGGATTCATAGCCGGAGAAGCTGATTTCCAGCGTAGCTCCTTTTTCAGCGGCAATGGTAAAAGTGCCGGTATTGGAGCTGATGGCTTTGGCTTTGGCGCCTTTCAGGGCGATAGTAGCTCCAGCCATCGGTTTGCCGGTTTCGTCGGAAACCTTACCGGAGTAGGTTTTTTGTTGCGCCATGGACCAGATGGCACAAAGGCTCAGAACAAGCCCTAATAGTACTTTTCTCATTTTGTTTAGTATTGGTTATAAAGAATCAAATAATATTAAACAAATTAGTTATGAAATAGTTCGCCGATTAAGCGGCCTTTTTTTCATTTTTACCAGTGAGCAACCGGAATCCAGTATCTTACTAACAATAAGGATCTCTATGAAAAGAAGAATGGCTTTTCAGTCGCTGGCAATAGCTGCAGCAGGGTTAGTATTGCCATATCGGGATGCGGCTGACATATATAACCAGAAAGGCTATATTCCTCGTCGGAAAAGTATCTTTTCCATGGATGGTACGAATGTGCGCTTTCTGCATCCGGACATCACCCAATCGGTTAGACTGACGCTAATTGCGGATACGCATTTATTTCGGGATGATGATCGGGGCAGGCCTTTTGCATCTTACAGTGGGCGAATGGCGAAGGCGTATAACAGAACCCGTCATTTTCAGACGGGCGCAGATTTGGATCCTGAGCGGGCCTTTGAGGAAACACTGCGCATCGCCAAAGAGCAACAGTCGGATTTTCTGGTACTGGCCGGTGATATTTTCAGTTTTCCGTCGGAGGCTGCGGTGGAGTGGGTATTGGAGAAGCTGCAGAGATGCGGTCTGCCGTATGTGTATACGGCGGGCAACCACGACTGGCATTATGAGGGTATGGAGGGAACGGTGGAAGCGTTGCGGGCAACCTGGACTGACAAACGCCTGAAGCCTTTGTACCAGGGTCGGGATCCACTGATGCAGCGGATCGATCTGGGCGCATTGCAACTGATCGTATTGGATAATTCGACGTATGAAATCAGTCCGGTGCAGCTGGATTTTTTCCGCGATTGTCTGAAGGCTTCCAAACCCAGTTTGCTGGTGGTGCATATTCCCTTATATGCGCCCGGCAGGCCGGTAGGTTTTGGCTGCGGACATCCGCAATGGGGCGCTCAGACTGACAGGGGCTATACGCTGGAGCGAAGACCCCGCTGGCCGGAGGGAGGCCATAGCAAGACCACACGTGCATTTTACGAAGAAGTGTTATCGGCCCATACCCTGATGGGGGTACTGGCCGGGCATATCCACAATCCTTCGGTGGATGTGATGAGTGGATTGCCACAGATAGTAGCGGAGGCCAATGCTGAAGGCGGATTTTTACAGGTTACTGTTTCCGGATTATCCGTTTAAGCGGGTTCCGGTTATAAATTCCATGTAATTTTCTTTGTTTACGATGGTGAAACTGGCACCGGGATATGCATTTTTGAATGTTTCAGGCATTTTTACTTTTGCGTCTTTATTCCATTTGAATTCCACTGCCCGGATTGTTCCTCCGGATTCCTCTATCAGGTCTATTTCCTGTTGTGCATGCGTACGCCAGAAATAACTGTTTACGAATGTTCTGGTGTACGAATTTAATTTTTTACGTTCACTCATCAGGAAATTTTCCCAAAGTGCTCCTGTATCTTGTCGGAGGTTTAGTGGAAGGAAGTTTTTAATGATGGCATTTCGAACACCGTTATCATAAAAATAGATTTTTCTGCTTTTTTTGATTTCGTTGCGTAGGTTACGACTAAACGCATTCAACTGAAAAATTACAAAACATTTCTCCAGCAGATTAATGTATTGTTCAACTGTTTTATGATCCGCCCCGGTTAATTGACCCAGTTCATTAAAAGATACTTCATTACCAAGTTGAAGTGCCAGTGCATTGAGTATCTTTTCCAGCAATACAGGTTTACGGAGTTGTTCCAGTGCCAGCAGGTCTTTGTACAAGTAATTGTTAGATAGTTCCAGCAGATTAATCTGTGCGTTGGAAGGATTGTTTATGATATCCGGATAATTGCCAAAAATGAGCCGCTGTTCAAGTAATCTGGATTCTTCCAGCCTGCCGAGGTGGTTGGACATTTCCAGTGTTGATAATGGGTAAAGATGATACTCCCACTTCCGTCCCGTAAGAGGTTCATTGATTTCATTTGCCAATTCAAGAGAAGACGAGCCGGTAATAATCAACTGTACTTCCGGCAAATTATCTGTTATTAATTTCAGCGTCAGTCCAATATTTTTTACTCGTTGTGCTTCATCAATGAATACAAGCTTATGATCACCGATTAATTCTTTAAGTCGGGTTGATGTTGCTTCCAGAAGCCAGGATCGCACATCCGGCTCATCACAATTCAACCAGAGGACTTTCTCCTGGAACTGCTTTTTCAGCTGTTGCAGTAAGGTCGTTTTACCTACTTGGCGGGGCCCCGTAAGTACAATTGCCTTACCTTTAAACAGGTCTTCTTTTAGCTGGGATTCTATGAATCTTGGGATCATAATCCCAAATTTAATATAAAATTTGGGAACATAATCCCAAAATTTATAAATAATACTTTTATTAAATAAATATTTATTGAATATCAATAAATGGCTTAGTTTTGAAAAAATTTCGTTTATGTCGATTTCAGCGGAAACCATGTACAAGGTGCTTCAGGTATTTGCCTGGTTGATTTTTGTGGGGCTTTGCATCCAGGCGGGAGGTTTTTTATTTAATCTGGTGTATGTGTTATTTATCAATGCCGGCGGAGCAGCCAATTTCTGGGAGGGGATGGATTTGTCAATGCTGTATGATTATGAAAAAGGATATTTTGTAGTGATTACCGGTTTGATGGTACTCATGGCTGTGTTGAAGGCAATCATCTTTTTTCAGATCATCAATGGTTTTATGAAAAAGAAGTTTACGCTGGATCGTCCTTTCACCGGGGTGATGGTGGAGTTCATTTCGACTACTGCTTTTCTGTCGCTGGCCATTGGAATCCTTGCACGGATTGGTGGCAAGATCGTAACGCATCTGCAGAAGCAGGGTTTAACCCTTCCGGATAGTAAACAGCTGACCATCGATGGGGCGGATGTATGGATCTTCATGGGCGTATTGTTATGGTTATCGGTAAAGATTTTCCGGAAAGGAATGGAATTGCAGGCTGAAAATGATTTAATCGTATAAGTATGCCGATTGTAGTGAATCTGGATGTGATGATGGCCCGGCGGAAGATGTCGCTGAATGAATTATCGGAAAAAGTAGGCTTGACCTTATCGAATTTGTCGATACTCAAAACAGGTAAGGCAAAAGCGATCCGCTTCAGCACACTGGAAGCGATCTGCCAGGTGCTGGATTGCCAGCCCGGAGATATTTTGGAATATGTAAACGAAGAAAAAAATGAACCCTGAGATCCGACAGCTCCATGCAAGGAAATTGGTAGGCATGCATGGTATGCAGACTATGGATACCTACGATGTATCCACTCTGTGGAGACGGTTTATGCCTAGGAGGAAAGAGATCCAACATGTTGTGACGACAGATCTTTACTCATTGTCTGTCTATCCGCCTGATTTTTTCATTCAGTTCAATCCCTCTACTCCATTTGAAAAATGGGCAGCGATGGAAGTTTCGCTGTATGAGGAGCTACCCGAGGGTATGGAAGTACTAACCTTACCGGACGGACTATATGCCGTTTTTCAGCATAAAGGAGATGCTGCTGCCTTTTACACGCTTCATCAGTACATTTATACGCAGTGGCTGCCGGGTTCAGCCTATGTACTGGATGACCGGCCTCATTTCGAATTGTTGGGAGCCGGATACCGGCATAACGATCCGGATTCTGAGGAAGAGGTATGGGTGCCGGTGAAACGGAAATAATAAGAACCGCAGCACAAAGGCCGCGGTTCTATACACAATCAATTATCCAATCCGCCTCTTCTCTTTGCTTTTACGGGCGTGGGCCATCCGCCTCTGCCGCCGGGGCCTGGGGGGAAGTTGGCTTTTTCGTTAGAGCTGCGTTCGGGATCTTCACAGGCCATGTATACGAGGATGGCGGTAACAATAGCATTGTTTTGTACGTCATCAAATACGATCTTG
>CANHUD010000057.1 GCA_947463665.1 Sphingobacteriales bacterium | reverse complement strand
TGTATTTACGAATTCGATGTGCACATTATTGGCGGGGTCGATGAGGAAGGGGCGCCAGTAGTTGACCATATCCTGAACGGATACATTGATGTTATTTTTTTTGTTTTTGAGCGATGACAGCGTGGACGTTCCCTCATACAGCGCTTTTACCCGAAAAATCCGGGCATAAAATGCCAGATTATAGGCGTGATAAGAAAATGCATCACGATTGATCAGGTCTTCGGATTTTCCGCCGGCCATGAGGTTGACATTCAGGAAGCCATTGTAGGTATTATCAGCGTAATCGATAACCGATCTGTTATTGAGTGTATAGCCGAAAAAATAGAGCAGGCAGAGGCGGATGGTTTCCCAGTTGTTGACGCGGGCCGGGTACACCTGATAGGCGCTGGACCGGGCGCTGATCCAGTTATCCAGTTTTGTACGATCTGCGGCCGTCATCCGGCTGCGTACAACGGAATAGGCTTCATAGAAACCGAAGTAAGAAGATTCATTCGGTGTATGAACCGGACTGGCGATTTTATTGCCGGCATTCACCCAGGCGAGTAAGGTAGAAACGACTTTATCGAAAAAGGGTTTGGCTTCTGCAGGTGATTTTTCGTAGGTATAGAGCCAGCGGACCGCCAGGGATTTGCAAGCACGCGCCTGTGCGGAGATGTCGTCAAAATTAGATGATGAGCCTTGTACGTACGGAGTTACCGTTGCGGACAGTGCCGTATTGGCGGGGCTCATGATGATGGCACTAACCGCATTGGCCATATCCGTATTGGTTGCCGCTTCGGTTCGGATATAGGCCAGGGTAGCTGAATCGATGATCAGGTTGACCGGAAAGCGGGTTTCTGTTACCACCGGAGCTGGTGGCGTGACAGGAGTTGTGGGAGGACTCGCCGGATCTTTTTTACAGCTGGCAAATACAATCAGGAAGAAGAATATCCGGAATGAATTTCTGATGGGTAGAATCATCATCGTTGAGTGAAAGGGTAAAAAAGAGGGCAGGCAGAAGCCTGCCCCTTCATGTTGGTGTTTGCTATTAGTTGGGCCAGCCCGGGTTTTGCACCAGGTTGGGATTGATCTGGATTTCAGCCTGAGGGATGGGCCAGGAGTAGAAATGGTCGCCTCCCCAGGTGTAGTTGGCGATGTTTTGTCCCCATACACTGCGGAGACCGTTGGCACCACCGAATTTGGTATCCTTCCATGTTTTCCAGCGGAGCTCGTCGAAGTAGTTAATGCCTTCATTGAGGAATTCCACGCGGCGTTCATTGCGGACACGGTCGCGCATGTTCGACTGGCTGCTAACAAACGTAGGTTTGGTAGGATCTGTATTCTGCAGGGCAGTCAGGCCGGCCCGGGCACGCACCAGGTTCACCCTTTGTATGGCACCCGGAATATCGTTCTGTTCCACCAGTGCTTCTGCCCACATGAGGAGAACATCGGCGTAGCGAATGATAGGGAAATCGATCGGGCCGAAGGAACGGTTCAGCAGTTCAGCGTTTCCTTCGTACACAAATTTCCGGTGCAGGTAATAGAATTCAGCCTGCGTATCTGTCCGGAGATCGCCGTTGGTAGCGGCTTCTGCCCGGAAGGGGAAGCGGCTGGTAACGGTGGCCGGCAGATTGCTGAATATGCCGTTGTAGGTAGAGTAAGGGGTGATCACAGATGCGGCCAGTCGGGGATCGCGGCTGGCGAAAGCCTGGCGGATACGGGCTTCGTTGCCGGTGGGCAGATACTTGGTCATATCAGCTCCCAGGTTCTGGCGGGCGGTACGTTCTGCTGCAGTGAGGTTATCGCGCAGGAAATAAACCTGGCGGGCTCTGGCATTCATGGTGCTGAAACCAGGAATGATATCATCCCAGTTGAAGCGGCTACCATCGGCATTTTCAAAGAGATCGACACCATTGGGCGATACCAGGTAGGTATTCCAGCAGGAGCCGAAGGAGGAGCGGGTGCCACAGAAGAACTGGGTGGTAGAACCCAGGTTTACGATACCGGTATTCTGGATAGAGAAGATCATTTCATCCGACTGTTCATTGATCTCTTTGAAGAGCATGCGATAGTCGGGGAACAGGGCATGACCTGCAGTCTGTACCTGTGCGAAATCTGCAGCGGCTTCTGCCCATTTGTTCAGGTAGAGATATACTTTTCCGCGGAGGGCATAGGCGGCAGATTTGGTTACTCTTCCGAAGTTCGCATTTCCTTTCGCGTATTTGTTGGGAAGATTGGGTTCTGCGATGGCATCACTCAGGTCTTTGAGTACTACGTCCCATACCTGCTGTTCTGTAGAGCGGCCTTTGGTGAATTCATCGTACCGAAGGGGTTCCAGATAGATGGGTACTCCTTTCCAGACCTGGTTGAGGCGGAAGTAGAAGTAGGCCCGGAGGAATTTTGATTCGGCGAGGAGGCGGCCTTTTTTTGCATCAGGAGAAGGTGATTTGGCCGGGATGTTGGCGATGGCATCGTTGGCACGGATCACCCCTTCGTAAAAATTTCTCCAGTTATTGCTGAAGAGACCGTTGCTTGGGGTGATGGTTCCCATAAGCAGGGCATCGGTACCATCGCGCTGCTGTCCGCCGAAGGCGTAGCGATCGTACTGATAGAGTTCAAGACCTGAGGCGGAGCCGGTATTCTGATCGAGGCGAAGGGCCTGATATATAGCGTTCACCCCGAGGTCGGTAAGATTATCTGTTTTCCACATGTTCTCACTGCTGAGCTGGTCGTACGGAGTGGTATCGAGCAGATCCTTCTGACAACCGGTAAGCACCACGCTGATCAGGGAGATGAAAAGGAATATCTTTTTCATAATGTTCAATTAGGTTGTGATTAGAAGGTTACGTTTACACCAAAAGCGAACTGTTTCATGGTAGGGTAGCTGAATCCGGAACCGATTTCCGGATCGAGACCTGGGAAGGACGTGATCATGAACAGATTTTCGCCGGAGAAGAAAACGCGGGCCTTCTGGAGGTTGAGGCGCTTGGCGGTAGCAGCCGGCAGGTTGTAACCCAGCTGGAGATTGCGCAGTTTGATCCAGGAAGCATCGTACAGCCACCAGTCGGACCCTACTGCTGCATTCTGGCCATCGGCTACACGCAGACGCGTGTATTTACCATTGATATTGTTGCGCGGATCTGCCGGATCGGCATCGTTGAAGTAGTAGCGATCTTTGCCAACGCTGGCAGAGATTCCATTGCCCCAAACCACGGTGGAGCTGTTGAAGGCCCGCTGGTTGAAACTTAACTTATGTCCGGCAGCACCGGCGAAGATCATGGACAGATCGAACTGTTTCCAGGTGAGGTCGACATTGAAACCGAATACATATTTTGGAAGGGCCGATGTACCCGTGAATTCACGGTCGAAGGAATTTCCATAATCGCCATCTCCGTTCAGATCAGCATAGATAAGATCACCATACCAGATGGCATCTTTACGAACCGCGTTACCCGGGCGGAGGCGGTAACCGGCGGCCAGCATAGCTCTTGCCCAATCCAGGTCGGCCTGGGTTCTGAGCATCCCATCTTTAGGGCCACCGTTTATATTTACGCTGCCATCGGTATTGAAATAGGTACCACTTCCTTTATAAACTTTGTAGATATAGTGTTCACCGATGATTTTATCTTCCAGTGCACCGTTGTTGAAGACAGCGCTGAGGTTTGACTGGTACACTTTATTGCCGGCGGCATCGGTGGTCCATCCTTCCTGCAGTTTACCGCGGAATTTAGTGACCTTATTTTCTGTGTAGGCGAAGTTACCGGCCAGTGTGTAGCGAAGAGCGCCGATTTTTCCTCTGGTTCCGATATTGACATCAAATCCCTGATTCTGGACAGCGGCCAGGTTTACGGTTGGTGCAGAGGCGATACCGGCGGTGATCGGGATGGCGATGGTGGAAAGGATACCATCGGTATTGCGGCGGAACAGGTCGAATTCGATGGTCAGTTTGTTGCGGAAGAGCGAGGCATCGAACCCGATGTCCTTGATATTGGTAGCTTCCCAGCGCAGTTCAGGATTGGCATATCGGCCAACGGCGAGACCCGATACCTGTACGTTGTTCAGGGAGTACAGTCGGGTTGCATAGGTGGCCTGCCAGTCGTACAAACCTGAAGCATAAGCACCCAGTTCTCCCCAGGAAGCGCGGAGTTTCAGGTTGTTCAGCCATTTGATATTTTTCATGAACGCTTCGTCGGATATTCTCCAACCTGCGGAAGCCGAGGGGAAGTAACCGAAGCGGCTGGTGGGTGAAAACCTCGACACGCCATCGTACCGAAGGTTACCTTCTACGAGATATTTTCCTTTGAAGGCATAGTTCACGCGACCGAACACCGAGCGGATGGCCCAGTCGTTCTCTGAACCGGTGGTACTGGTTGGGTTCAGAACGGTGCTGGGCACATAGAGATCATAATCGATCATACCCTGCTTGGAAGCGGAGATATTGTAATAATTGTAATAGAGCTGGTTGTACCCCACGAAGGCAGACACATCATGATGTTTGGCGATGGTGGTGGAATAGCGCAATACATTATCCAGCGTGATCTGGTAGTTTTTATCGAAGCTATAGCTGGAAGATAGGTTGGCAGGGATCTGCGGGAAACTCATCTGGGTATTGGTAGCGAAGTTCCAGCGTTCAGCGGCGGCCGGGTTGGTACGGGATCGGGATTCATTCTGCCGCATCTGGTAGTTGAACCGGGTTTCGAACGTCAGGCCTTTCACCAGATTCAGGGTAGCGTACAAAGTGGTATTGAACCGCGAGGTCTGGTCTTTACCCAATCTGTTGTTCAGGAAAGAGAACACGTTGTTGGCCTGCTGGTTTTCTTCGGAGATCTGTGCGTATCCGTAACGTCCCTGGTAACGGGGGATGATACCGGGAACGGTTTGGGTAACGAAGGTGAACGCATCGGAGACATTTCCCATCGCATCGTTCTGGAATTGAGCGAAGGTCTGGTTGCCAACGGTGAGGAATTTAGTGATGCGGGTTTCGATGTTGGAGCGGAACATATAGCGTTTGCTTCCGGTGTTTTCGATCGTACCCTGGTTGTTCAGATAGCCCATGGAGAAGAGGAAAGAAGTCTTTTCTGTACCTCCGTTGATGGAGATATTGTGGTTCTGGGTGAGGCGGTTGGTAAACAGCGCTCTCATCCAGTCGGTATTAGGATAGGCGATGTAATTGGGAACACCGGCGGGGGTGAGTTCATTGGGAATCTTGCTCACCGAATCCCAGGCTGCGATCGTAAGGGCGCTGTATTTAGCTGCCTGGTTCAGGTTGATGTGCCCTTCATTGGTCAGGCGCATGTGTTCGGCATAGTTCGTTACCATATCCGGTATATTCATCGGATTGGTGAAGGAGAATACTCCGTTATAGTTTACCGAAAGTTTGTTTTTAGCACCTTTTTTGGTGGTAATGAGAATAACCCCGTTACCGGCCTGAGAACCGTAGATAGAGGCAGATGCCGCATCTTTCAGTACGGATACGGATTCTACATCCTGGGGATTTACGGCATCCAGTACACCGATTACTCCATCGATGATGACCAGCGGGGCAGTACCGCTGAGGGTACCCCTACCGCGAACGATGATATTTGCTCCATCGGAGCCGGGCTGGCCGGAGCCCTGTGTAACCGAAACACCCGGCATAAGGCCGGAGAGGGCGCTGGAGAGGTTGGTGATGGGGCGGTCTTCAAGTTCCTTGGCAGTAACGGTGGCTACCGAGCCTGTCAGGTTAACCTTTTTCTGTGTGGCATATCCCACTACCACTACCGATTCCAGGTTATCATCGGCAGGATCCAGGCTGATGGAGAGCTTTGTCTGCCCGGCTACTACCGGGATTTCTTTTTCCGGAAATCCTACTCCGGAAACCGTGAGGCGGTCGCCGGGTTTGGCGGCCAGGGTAAAATTACCATTGGCATCGGATTGTGTACCGGCTTTGGACGATTTGTTGACCACGGATGCACCGGGTACGGGTTTTCCATCGCGGGAGGAGGTGATGGTACCGCTAACCTGTGCCTGGGCAAAGGCGGGCAACGAGAAAAGAGCTGCCAGAAAGATGGTCAGCGCCATCGTGAGTTTTTTTGTTAACATAAACAGTTCTTTGGTTTTAACGGACCAGGCAGGAGTGATTGCCTGGTTTGAGCTAACAAGTTGGCGCATATTCACCAGAGGCAAGGGGGAAAATCCTGTTTTTAAGGGGTGAAAATCCTAAATTCAGGGAGAAATTTCTATTTATCAGCGAACAATCGGCTTACTTTCGATTTGGTTATACCTTATTATGCGTGCGTCAGATTTTCGATATTGTTTTATTCTACGGGGGATTTGGATTGTTTTGTGCATGGCGGGTTGGTCAACCGCCGGAGTGATGGCACAGTCCAGGCTATTTCATAAACTGACCGTTGAAGATGGTTTATCGCAAAATGCGGTATTGTCGTTTGCGCAGGACCGGCAGGGTTTTATGTGGATTGGCACCAGTTCCGGGCTAAACCGGTATGATAGCCGGACCTTTCAGGTGTTTAAGCAGCAACCGGGAGATTCCGGCAGTATCTCCGGGAACAATATATCCTGTTTACTGGTGGATTATCAGGATCGGTTATGGGCGGGTACCACTAATGGGGTGAGCCGGTACAACCGCCAAACCGGAAAATTTGAGCATTTCCTTCGTTCCGGAGGGAAAAACCCGCCCGGTAGTCATGTTGTCCGCTCCCTTACGGAGGACCAGCGGAGGCAGCTCTGGATTGGAACGGGTCGGGGATTGTTTGTGTATCGTGAAGGCCGGCCGATGGAGGAGATCCGGTTACCGGAATCTGCCGGAAATATGGATATCCGGGCGATACGGGAGGATGTTAAGGGAGATATCTGGGTGGGTGCCGGAGAGAAGGTCATTCGGATTTCCCAAAATTTCTCGGAGCGGGTGATCACGGTCTACCCGATAGAAGCCGCTGGTCAAACGGGTGAAGAGCGCATCTGTACCAGTCTGGAAGAGGATGAACAGCATACAATCTGGATGGGGACGATGGGCAGCGGCCTTTTCCGGTTCAATGAGCAGACACAGCGATTTGAGCAGGTAGCCAGTGCGCTGCGGTTCGAAGCGCGGCTTCCACATGATTACATACGCAGGCTTCGGGCAGACCGGCGGGGAAAACTCTGGATCGGCACCCAGCAGGGATTAAGCGAACTGGATCTGAAGACAGGCCGGATTTCTGGTTACCAGCACGATCCGCAGAACCGGTATAGTTTATCGCAGAATTCCATTTACGATGTATTTACGGATCAGACAGGAAATCTGTGGATTGGCACCTACTATGGCGGGATTAGTATTTCTTATGCGCAGAATACTCCGTTTGATCTTATTCAGGCAACGGGCAGAGCAGACGGACTGCGAAGCAATGTGGTAAGTGCTATTTTTCACGAGGAAGGGCAGGGTTTGTGGATTGGAACGGACGCCGGCGGTGTCAGTTTTCAACAGGAAAGCTCCGGAAAATGGTTCCAGTACGGGTATGATCCTGGTAACAGCCGTTCATTAGGCTCCAATCTGGTGAAATGCATTTATAAAGACAAAAAAAACAGGATCTGGATCGGTACCCATGGTGGGGGATTGAATCTGCTGGATGCCGACAGGCGGGGTTTTACCCGATTTAAGCGCAACCCCGGACAGGCAGCAACGATCAGCAGCAACGATGTAATGGGTATTGTAGAGGATGAGGAGGGGAAATTATGGCTACCCACGGAGAACAATGGATTGAGCAGGTTTGACCCGGAAAAGAAAATCTTTGAAGTGTTCCATCCCGATTCAGCAGGGGTGCACCATTTCCCTACCCTATTTTTGAGGAGTTTGCTGATCGACAGGTCAGGGAATATCTGGGTGGCATCGGAAGGAGGATTACTGCTTCGGAAAAAAGGAAGCCGGCAATTTGATTTTTTAAACCGCCAGCTAAGGAATGGGCAGCGCTTTCCATCCAGAGAGGCCGTTCGTGCGCTGTATGAAGATTCCAGGAAACAACTTTGGATCGGTACCGCCAATGCGGGCATTTTTGTGATTCCGTCCGGTGAAGATACCCTGCTTCGTTATACGCTTAAAGAGGGGCTGCCCAGCAACAACATCAAAGGAATGACGGAAGATGAAACGGGTGATATGTGGATCACAACCGACAGAGGTTTATGCAGGTATGAGCGACTGACCAGTCAGTTCATCCCTTTTACCATCCACGACGGGCTGCCTGGTAATGATTTCAATATGAATTCATTTTACCGCCGCAGGGATGGGAGGATTTTCGTGGGCGGTCTGAATGGGCTGATTCATTTTGATCCGGCCAGTATTCAGAAAAATACCCGCCAGGATCAGATACGATTCAGCCAGCTTCGAATTGGGAATATGGTAGTGGATCCGCAGACGAGACCGGATATTCTGGACAAAGAAATCAGTGGAGAGCAGGAAATTCATATATGGCATGGCGACAATGTCATTACGGTTGATTTTCGGTTATTGAATTTCATCAAGCCGCAGAAGCATCAGTATCTGATCCAGCTGGAGGGATTCGAAAAGGAATGGACGCTGAACCAGACAGGTTCTGTTACCTATACCAATCTTCCTTCCGGGAAATACCACTTACAGGTGAAGGCCGCCAACAATGACGGGATCTGGCAACCGGAAACCGCCACACTTGCGCTTGTTGTTCATCCGCCTTTCTGGGCCAGCTGGTGGGCTTATCTTTTATATTTGGCAGGAGCCGTATATCTGGTATTTCTGATAATCCGGTATTTCTGGATGGAAGTAAAATTCAAACATCAGCAGCAATTGCAGCAGTATAAGATCGATTTTTTCACCAATATATCGCATGAGATCAGAACACAGCTCACGCTGATCAATGCACCTTTACAGGCTCTTCGGGAAGAGGGGGTATCGGAATCTACACGGCAGCTGCAACTGGACACGGTTCAGAAGCATACGGCAAAACTAACCGAAATGGTTACAGAATTACTGGATTTCCGGAAGGCAGAAAACGGGCATTTGCATTTACAACCGGATGTACTGCCGCTGTGGCCACTTATAAGGGAGATTGCAGAAGATTTTGAAGCGATAGCCATAAAAAAAGGAATAGACATTCAGTTAAATGTGAGGGATGAAGAGCTACAGGCCACCATTGATCCGGAACAGATGCGAAAGGTGATAGGCAATCTGATCAGCAATGCACTGAAGTTCACGGATACCGGAGGAAAAGTAGGCATTGAACTCAAGCGTAAAGAGGAGCTGGCCATCATCAGAATATGGGATACGGGGATTGGTATTGAGCCGAAATATTTCCGTAATTTATTTACTAATTTTTTTCAGGTCAACGACGATCGTTTTCAGAATACCGGTTATGGAATCGGATTAGCGCTTGCCAAACGTTTGGTAGAACTTCAGGGAGGAACCATTGAAGTTTCAAGTAAAACCAGAAAAACCGGTCATGGAGGTTTCACGGTTTTTACCATCCGTTTACCGATTGCTTCCAGCACAAACGATCTGTCTTCAGACTCTTCTCTTATTCCAGCAGCAGAGCAGATGCAGCGTGAAAAGCCGCTGGTGCTGGTGGTAGAAGACCATAATGATCTGCGCCGGTTCATAGCGGATGCATTGTCTGGCGATTATGAACTGCTGGAGGCTGGCAATGGAGCCGAAGGATGGCAGTCGGCATGCGATCATATACCCGATCTGATCATTACCGATATTATGATGCCGGTGATGGATGGGCTGGAGTTATGCCGAAAGGTTAAGCACGATATCCGCACGTCTCATATCCCTGTTCTGATGCTAACCGCCAAAGCTACTACCAATGATCAGATAAGCGGACTGGAAACAAAAGCCGATGGGTATATGGTCAAGCCATTTGACCTTCGGCTACTGCGTTCACAGGTGTTAAATCTTATCCAGAATCGGCTGGTAGTACAGCAGGCATACCGGCATCATTATTTAGCTTCCGGGAAGAAGGATGAAACGTTGCCGGCGATAGCAGATCCTTTTTTGCAGCAGGTTGTAGAGGTGATGGAGGAATCGATGGATGATGTTGACTTTACCATTGCAGAGCTTGCGAAAAAGGTAATGGTCAGCCAGCCGGTATTGTATAAAAAAATTAAGGCGCTGACCGGCCTGTCGGTCAATGATTTTATGAAATCCCTGAAGATGAAAAAAGCAGCGGAGTTACTTAGAGAGGGGAAACTGAATGTTTCAGAAGTAGCCTATGCAGTAGGCTATGCCGACCGCAAATATTTCAGCAGGGAGTTTCGTAAGCACTTTGGGAAGAATCCTTCATCATTTACAGAACATACGGAATAAAAAGAGGCTGCCTGAATCATCAGACAGCCTCAGCCAAAGCATAGGAGTTTAAGGTTTAGTATCCTGTATTCTGTGTGAATTCAGGATGCTTATTTACATCCAGTTCCTGTTGTGGAATAGGCCAGAGATAATGACGGGGCTGGAATACCCGTGGGTTATCCATGATCCGGAAATTACCGGTTTGAGCCACCAGGCTGTTAAACGCGGTATAATCAGGGGAGGAATTCTCATCCAGTGTGGGCCTGGGCAGGGAGTAGTAGATATCCCGACGCAGGGCCTTTCCGAACAGGATGCCGTTCATGACTTTGTCGGCGATCTTCCAGCGGCGAATATCGAACAGACGCAGTCCTTCACCTGCCAGTTCCACTTTACGTTCGCGGCGAACCACAGCACGTAGTGTGGCCTGATCAGTTGCTGTGATGGCCGGATAGCGGGTGGTTTCGGTCACCCCTACTCCATA
>CANHUD010000056.1 GCA_947463665.1 Sphingobacteriales bacterium | reverse complement strand
GGATCGCCAACGGTATCACCTGTTACAGAAGCCTTGTGTGGTTCTGACTTCTTATAATAGATCTCTCCATTGATTTCTACACCCTTTTCAAATGATTTTTTGGCATTGTCCCAAGCACCTCCGGCATTGTTCTGGAACATCCCCATCAGTACACCACTAACGGTTGCTCCGGCAAGAAAACCTCCGAGTGCTTCAGGACCAAATCCAAAACCGATCAAAATCGGGGAAATAATCGTAATAGCTCCCGGCAGCATCATTTTCTTGATAGATGCTTCAGTAGATATGGCCACACATTTATCGTATTCCGGACGACCGGTTCCTTCCATAATACCCGGTATCTGACGGAACTGGCGACGAACCTCTTCAACCATCGACATAGCTGCTTCACCAACTGCACGGATGGCCAGAGAAGAAAAAATAAACGGAATCATTCCACCAACAAAAAGAGCAGCCAAAACGTCGGCCTTATAAATATCGATTCCATCAATCTTGGCAACCCCCACAAAAGCAGCAAAAAGTGCAAGTGCTGTAAGCGCTGCAGAAGCAATGGCAAATCCTTTTCCAGTGGCAGCAGTTGTATTACCAACAGCATCCAGAACGTCTGTTTTTTCACGGACTTCCTTGGGTAATTCGCTCATCTCGGCAATACCACCTGCATTGTCAGCAATTGGACCAAATGCATCTATAGCAAGCTGCATAGCTGTGGTGGCCATCATACCGGCTGCCGCAATGGCTACACCATAGAGACCAGCACAAAGGAATGAACCATAAATTCCACCTGCCAGAACAAGAATTGGAAGGAAGGTGGACTCCATACCAACAGCCAGTCCTCCGATAACATTCGTTGCGTGTCCTGTAGAAGATTGACGAATGATAGACAAGACTGGTCTCTTACCCATCGCAGTATAATACTCAGTTATAATGCTCATCAGCGTTCCAACCACTAATCCGACGCCGATGGCACCCAGGACACCCCATTTAGTGAACGTTTCACCACGAAGTTCCATGGTTTCCGGGAGTAGATAAGCAACCAAACCAACAGAAGCGATGGCAGTTAGTGCAATAGAACCCCAGTTACCCAGATTCAACGCTTTTTGAACACCTGAGGTGCTGATACCTGCAGAATCACTCACTTTCACGAAGAAAGTACCTATGATAGAGAACAAAATACCAACGCCTGCAATCAGCATGGGAAGAAGGATAGGGGAGAGACCACCGAAGTTGTCAATTGAAATGGTTTCCTGACCTAATACCATCGTAGCCAGTACCGTGGCCACATAAGATCCGAAAAGATCAGCTCCCATTCCGGCTACATCCCCAACGTTGTCTCCCACGTTATCCGCAATGGTAGCAGGATTTCTGGGATCATCCTCAGGAATGCCAGCCTCCACTTTACCTACCAGATCCGCTCCAACGTCGGCAGCCTTTGTGTAAATACCACCTCCAACTCGGGCGAATAGCGCAATAGACTCTGCACCAAGTGAAAAACCGGTAAGAATCTCAATCGTTTTGAGCATTTCTTCACCGTTTACACTGGCTCCTTCCGGAACAAAAATAGCTTTGAGTATGATAAACAAGCCTCCAAGACCAAGCACCGCGAGTCCTGCTACACCAAGGCCCATAACGGCACCACCGGTGAAGGAAACGTTCAACGCCTTAGAAAGGCTGGTTTTCGCAGCCTGTGCAGTGCGGACATTTGCCTTGGTAGCAACGCGCATACCTATGTATCCGGCAGTTGCACTGGCAATGGCACCTAACACAAAGGCTAATGCAATAGACGGGTGTGAATGCGGATTTGCCTGTGCCATTACGGCCAGCAAGATGGCAACAACAGCCACAAAGTAGCCAAGTATTTTCCACTCAGCCCTCAGAAAAGCCATGGCGCCCTCTGCAATGTATGTGCTGATTTCTTTCATGCGGTCAGATCCCGCATCCTGCTTAGATACCCAGTTGAATTTTACCAGCGTGTAAAGCAGTCCGATAAGTCCCATCAGGGGAACGAGATAAATCAAATAATCCATAAGCAATTGATGTTTACCCTTTTTGGTTGTAAAATCAACCAAAACTCGGGGCGGCAAATTTAAGGCATAAAGCCCAAAAAGGAAAGTTTAGTGCCTATATTTTACCTTTTCCTAGTTCGGCAACCAGGTCACTGGCCAAAAAACTGTAAAAATGACGGGTTTTAGCCAGATCATCAGCAGTCTGGCCGTGAATAAATACGGCTCGTTTGGCTGCAGCCAATGGACTGTACCCCTGGGCCATCAAACTTGTTAGCATTCCGGTCAGTACATCGCCAGTACCGGCTTTAGCAAGTCCAACATTCCCCGTGCTATTGAAATAGATAGTCCCGTCCGGCGAGAGGGTGGCGGTAAAAGCTCCTTTAAGAACCACAATCAGGTTTCGCCTGATCACAAAATCGCGTATACGCATCAATCGGGTATAATGACTGGTATGAAAACCCCACATACGAGTGGCTTCCATCAAATGTGGAGTTAAAACCGCTCCTTCGGGAATTCGCTCCAACCAGCCTTCTTCTGCAATTATATTAAGGGCATCTGCATCCAAAACGAGGTTGGGAATAGCTGCATCTAATAATTGGTTTAATAGCTCACGGGTTTCAGTTTCCTTTCCAATGCCCGGTCCAATGCCCACAGCAGAAAACCCGGTCAGATCATCCGGTAGATGAGACATTAGTAACTGATTCGGATCAGGGCGAACAATAGCTTCAGGAACGGCCATTTGAACCAGATCAACGCATTTTCCCGGGGTATGAACAAATAATTTCCCTACTCCCGACCGCAAGGCAGCCCCTGCACTTAAAATTGCCGCTCCGGTCATCCCATAGCTGCCGACAAACAGAGCCGCTTTGCCAAATGTGCCCTTATGAGAAAACCGTTTTCTTGGAATGGTATCCGACGCTATTTCCTCCTCCGTAACCCATACAAATTCAGAGGGAGCCTCTTGTTCAAAGGACCGATCCAGTCCTATTGAAATACATTCCCAATTACCAACTACCTCCTCAAACTCAGGTAATAGCATGGCTAGTTTAGGGGATTCGAATGTCAGCGTATAATCGGCAAAAACCATTGAATCATCCGGACTGCGCTCCCGGGTATACAAACCAGTAGGTATATCTATCGAAACAACAGGCTGGTTTTGCTGATTAATCCAGTCTACCGCCATTTTATACACTCCGGCTAGCGGCCTGTTCTGGCCATTGCCGAGGATGGCATCTATAATTACATACTTATCCGAAAGTTCTATGGGTGAGGATGAGGGAAAAGAATCAACAAAAGCTCCTGATGATGTGAGTCGGTTGAAGGTTACTGTATTATCAGCCGAGCGAGAATCGGTTTCTCTCCATACGCTGTAAATCTTGGTGGGGAAGGATGCTTCAATCAAAAGCCTGGCCAGTTCAAATCCATCTCCACCATTGTTACCCGGTCCGCAAAAGATATAAAAATTTCTACCTTCAAATCGATTGGTAATGAAATCAAAACAAGCTTTAGCAGCCCGTTCCATCAAGTCAAGAGATAAAATGCCCTGTCTTTCCAGTGTTACGTTGTCCCACTGCTTTGTTTGAGCAGCATTGAATATTTTCATATATGAACAGCCCGATAGAATGAGTCAGTCTTCACTTTCATCCATTTCATAAGCGCCAATCTCAGCATATAATTTGGGGGCCTGATAAATTCTGCGGTTGAAGGTATTCCCCAGAATTATAACTGTGGCCGAATCCTGTATCAGTCGGGCAAATACCGTATTATTTCCATGCCACCAGCCATTGTGATAAACAATTTTACGGTTGTCAGGATAAATATATAGCCTCCAGCCCAGACCATAATTTTTGATGCCTCTCCTTTCATAACTATACCCGGAGTAGGCAGCCTGCAGTGTTTCCGGTTTGAACAGACTTCCATAGGTAAGCGTCGAGTCCCATTTTAACAAATCCCTGACCGTACTGTATATATTCTTATCACCATAAATAAGATCTAGAAACGTGAATTTTTCTTTCTGCTTTCGCCAGGTGTAAGAAGGGAAGGACTCCTGCTGACTGGAACTGGTGCAAACGAATGTATTATTCATCCCAATAGGCTTGAAAAAGACCTGATTAAGATAGTCGGGAAAACTCAGCCCACTTACTTTTTCCACGATAAGTGCCAATAAAGCGTAATTCGTATTGCAATAATCAAATCGGCGATCCGGTATGCCGGCACCCAGCCTTGATCTGTTTTCTATTAAGAAACGCAGAACATCTTTGTTCTGAACGGGAAGGTTTGTGCCTAAAAAAGTTTCGGGTAGAACATGCACATAATTCGGAAGGCCACTTCTGTGGTTCAATAAGTGTTTTACAGTGATTCCGGGGTAATTAAAACCCTCTAAATACCCGGAAACAAGGTCGTCCAGCTGCAATTTTCCCTCTTCCCATAACTTGCAAATGGCCATCCCTGTGAAAGTTTTGGAAACAGAGGCAAGATGAAAAGAAGTCTCCGGCGTAACCTGCTCTCCTGTTTCGCGGGAACGATATCCCGCATATCTTTCGAAAACAACCTGCCCCTTCCTGGCTAACAGGATCGCTCCGCTGAATTGGCCTGGCGAAAGGTGGGATTCGAAGAAATCCCTGCCCATGCGGTAAAATCTGTTGAATTCGTCTGTGCTCAGCCTGTTATCCGATGGCTTGGAAACAGTCGTTCCTGAACTGGCAGACTTCCTTTCAGTCGCCTTTCGGTCTGAATTCCCACAGGCAGCCAAAAGCGAAATGAAACAGAAAATGAGAAAATGGTTTTTAGTAAGCACTGGATATGTTCGTATAAGGAAAGGGATTACTTAGTATTTTCGTGCAAATTACACGTTTTTCTATTTATGCCCGACCAAAAACCAACCAGCTACCCCAAAGACAAAATAAATATTCTGTTTTTGGAAAATATATCCGACACGGCCCTGAAACAATTCAAAGAGGCAGGATATACCAACGTTAGAAAATTAACAGGAGCACTCAGTGAACCGGAATTGATCAACGAGATCAAAAACGTCCATTTGTTAGGAATACGCTCGAAAACACAGGTCACCCGTGCGGTATTGCAACATGCTGAAAAATTACAGGCCATCGGCTGCTTTTGTATCGGCGTAAACCAGGTCGATCTCAGCGCAGCCACCGAACACGGTGTGGTTGTTTTCAATGCCCCTTATAGTAATACCCGTTCCGTTGCGGAACTGGTTATCGGTGCTTCCGTAATGCTGATACGCAGGATTCCCGATAAAAACCGCTCGGCTCATGACGGTGTCTGGAACAAAGATGCAAAAGGAAGTTTTGAACTCAGAGGAAAGACACTTGGGATTATCGGATATGGTAATATAGGTACCCAGGTTAGCATACTGGCGGAAGCTATGGGTATGAAAGTAAGATACTATGATGTCGTTACAAAAATGCCTCTCGGGAACGCCGAAGCCTGCGACTCTCTTAAAGAACTGGTCAGTTGTTCCGACATAGTTTCCCTTCATGTTCCTGAAACTGCTCAGACCCGAAACCTTATCAATAAAGACCTACTTAAACAGTTTCGTAAAGGAAGTATTCTTCTGAACTACGCCCGTGGCGAAGTAGTCGATATTGAAGCACTGGCAGAGGCCCTTCAATCCGGACAATTAAGCGGAGCAGGCGTAGATGTATTTCCCTGGGAACCTGAAAAAAATGGTGACCGGTTTACTTCTCCCTTACAAGGGCTTCCCAATGTTCTGCTTACACCACATATCGGTGGTTCAACCGAAGAAGCGCAGCAAAACATTGGGGTGGATGTGAGCCAAAAACTATTTCAATATCTGGAAATGGGTATGACTACTGCTTCCCATACTGTACCCGAATTGAATTTGCCGCCACAGGAAGGAACACACAGAATACTACACATTCATAAAAACGTACCGGGTGTTCTGTCTTCTATTAATAATACTTTATCCAGCAATGATATCAATATCGTTGCCCAGTATCTCAAAACAAATGATGCCATTGGTTATGTCGTACTGGATGTAGATAAGCGCATTTCAACCAACGCTTTTCAACTACTTAAAAACGTAAAAGACACCATTAAGGTAAGAATGCTGTATTAATAAATACAGGTTTCAAATGATCATTTGGTTACTACTACTTCTGTGGTATCTGATACCAGTATTGGGACATCAAATGGTTTGACAAGCACCTCAACATTCGGAAGTTTTTCTTGTAATTGCTGTGCATAACTGCTGTCCGTTAGTTGAATAGCATACAGATAACGGAGTTTGTCAAGTTGTACTAACTTTTCCAATCCCCTGTAGGTAACATGGCTGTTGGAAATATTTACAGAACGCAGTTCAGCGAGTGCTGACAACTGCTGAATAACTTTGTCTGTAATCTGCGTATGCGTAAGACTGATCTTTCGTAAATGAGTAAACTCATCAATGTTTTTCAAATGTTCATCACGGATAAACGGAAGATCTGCTTTTAGGATTACGACCTGCTCGCGCAGTTTCCTGATTTCTTCCCAAATCCTCATACTGCTATCTGTAAGGTTTAGTAAATTCAAACTGAGCAGGTTCGAAGTATTTGAAATAGGAGTGATTGCAATACCTGCTTTTCGAAGTAACCTGACAACTTCGGGATCAGCCGCGGCAACTTCAGGCCATTTTTCTTCTATAGTTTCAGTCTGTTGTGGACCGGCCTGTTGAAATCTCTTTAAAACAGATGCAATGGATGAGTCCTTTGGAATATCTTTCACTTTTAAAGAAAATGAATGTCCTTCCTTTATCCACCAGCGAATGAGCGCAATCTCATCTGACGAAAGTTGCCCCTTTTCTTTTGGTGGCATGTGTTCATCATCATCCGGAGGAAGTAAAATGCGACGAAGCATTAATGCATCGTCTGCATTACCTGAAACTGTCTTACCATTTTTCCCTCCTTTACTAATTTTCAGAGAGTCGTCCAGTCGCAGATTGCCTTTTTGCTTCTCTGCGCCATGACACGAAACACATTTTTCACTCAAAATGGGCTGGATGATATCACCAAATAGGATAGCATCCTCGATGTTTTTGATTTCTTTCCTATCCTTCTTGGAATCTTTGGTATCAACAGTCAAAAAACCGGATCCATGAGTAAGAGTCCCACCATAATGCCCGGTTATTACCAGCAGTACAGACAATGAAATTGCCAGGAAGGGGAGTCTCTTATTAAGTGATTGTTGTCCAAGCCTGAACCAAAATAAAAAGGATACCACTGCCAGGGCAATCCCCATGTTCCGATGTCGGGTAACGGTAGCTACATCATATTCTCCGGAGTCCATCAGCTGAAGACCACTCAAACAGGACAATAAAGCCGCAATGGCACCCAATAGAAAAATCGGACGAAGTGCCTCTCCAAAATTTCTGGTGGGATCAACCAGTTTCCAGCCATACAGCAGAAGACCAATAATCAGGAAGCCAATGGGGAGATGTACAAGCAGCGGATGTAGTTTACCAACTATTTCCATATCAGGAGGCAATTTCTTTGATGATAGATCCATGAACATCCGTCAGGCGAAACGGCCTACCCTGAAATTCATATGTTAACTTCTCATGGTCAAAGCCAAGCTGGTGCAAGATTGTGGCCTGGATATCATAGACAGATACTTTCCCCTCTACCGCATGATATCCAATTTCATCCGTTGCCCCATGGCTAACACCATTCTTAATGCCCCCGCCGGCCATCCAGATAGTAAAGGCATCTGCATGATGGTCTCTTCCGGTAAATGCATTCTGCTTTCCTTCTCTGTTTTCCTGCATCGGTGTTCTTCCAAATTCTCCACCCCAAACCACCAGTGTTTCCTCCAGCATTCCCCGTTGCTTTAAATCCAGCAACAACGCAGTAATTGCTTTGTCAACCTGGCGGCATTTATTGATGAAGCCAACATTCAAGGCTCCGTCGGGCCCGGTTCCATGGGTGTCCCATCCCCAGTCAAATAACTGTACAAATCGTACTCCTTTCTCTACCAGTTTGCGTGCCAGCAGTGCATTGTTGGCGAATGCTGTTCGTCCGGGCTGGGTGCCGTACATTTCATGGATATACGCCGGTTCATCCTTTATGTCCATCACCTCAGGAACCGTGGTCTGCATCTTGTAGGCCATTTCATACTGGGCAATGCGCGATAAGGTTTCAGGATCTCCAAAGGTCTCATACGATTGCTGGTTGATGTGATTGATGGCATCAAGGGACGCACGTTTGAGATCCCGTTCCATTCCGGACGGGTCCTGAATATATAGAACCGGATCTCCGGATGAACGACACTGGACTCCCTGATAGACGGAAGGAAGAAATCCAGACCCCCAGACACTCTTACCGGCATCCGGATTTGCCCCTCCGGAAGTCAGTACTACAAATCCTGGAAGATTGTCATTCTCCGATCCCAATCCATAGGTTACCCAGGAACCCATAGATGGACGACCCAGCCGTGCAGAACCGGTATGCATCAGTAGCTGGGCAGGAGCATGATTGAACTGATCTGTATGTACGGCCTTCAGAAAGGAGACATCATCCACCACGGATTGAAAATGGGGGAGATGATTGGATACCCACGCTCCACTCTGTCCGTATTGTCTGAATTCCGCCTGTGGCCCCAACAGAGTGGGAACGCCTCTGATAAAGGCGAATTTTTTTCCCTGAATAAAGGACTGCGGACAATCAGCACCATGAAGCTTCAATAATTCAGGCTTGTAATCAAACAATTCAAGCTGAGAAGGCGCACCCGCCATGTGCAGATAAATAATCGATTTAGCCTTACCCGGGAAATGAGGAGCTCTCGGCATCAGGGGAGCTGTAAGTTCGGGAACACCATTCTTACCAGATTTTGATCCAAAAAAATCACAGCTGCCCATTAAAGAGCCAAAGGCCATCATACCCAGTCCGGTTCTGCATTCTTTCAAGAAATGCCGACGAGTAGTATATTGAAGATATTCTTCTCTGGACTGGTTTAGCAATCTGTCTGTTTTGTTTGACATATCAAGATTTTGTAAGCACCTGATCTAAATTCATAATAGCATGTATGGTTACTACCAGCGCAGCTGTTTCCGGCCGGTTATGGCTGTCTTTTTCTATACCTGTTGCCATTTCACAGGTTGCATGTGCATCTTTTTGATACCGCTCCAGTGATTTTTTGTAAAGTTCAAGCAGAGATGCAAGTTCTGTATCGGTTATCTTCCTGCCGGTTGCCCGTAAATATGCCTGCTCAATAATCCATTGCGGTCGACTATTCTCTTTTAATAAGTTAAGTGCAAACTGCCTGGATATATCTACATAAACCGGATCATTCATTACTGTCAATGCCTGTAAAGGCGTATTGGTCCGTATTCTGCGGGAAACACATACTTCCCTTTGCATGGCATCAAAGGTTATCATAGAAGGATAGGCTGCTGTTCGCTTCCAATATGTATAGATAGATCTTCTGTATTTTTCCTTTCCATGACTCGCCACCCACTGGTCTCCATTGTATGGTGAATTCCAAATGCCATTGGGCTGCCAGGGCATTTTTCCCGGACCATACATGCCTGTATTCAGTATTCCGCTGACAGCCAGTGCCTGATCTCGAATTTGTTCTGCAGAAAGTCGGAATCGGGGGCCTCTGGCATACCATTTATTGAACCGGTCTTTTTCAAGAAGCTCAGGTGTTACACGTGAATCTTGCCGATACGTGGCTGATAAAACCATCTCCTTCAGCAGCATTTTCAAACTCCAGTTCCATTCATGCATCAGCTTCCACGATAAATGATCCAGTAATGCCGGATGGGTGGGCTGTATCCCCTGTGAACCCAGATCTTCAAGCGTCTCCACCAACCCCTGTCCAAACAGTTGCTCCCATATGCGGTTAACAATCGTTCTGGAAGTAAGTGGATTTTTTTTATCTGTAATCCACATGGCTAAACCTAATCGGTTATTAGGTGCAGAAGAAGGAAAGGGATTAAGGGAAGTAGGGGTACCTGGTCGAACTTCCTGTCCTTTCACCATCCAGTTGCCTCTGTCGAACATATGGGTAGACCGATACAGTTCAGCTGGATTCTCCACCATAACCGGAGTGGTTACTGCTCGTGCCTTTGTAACCAAATGATCAAAGGCTCTGCGAATGGTATCATAATCGGATTTTCCCTTTCCCGGGAATCCGGAATGCATATGGAACCAATCAAACTGGATTCCATTTCTGTCCTTCTCAAGGGATGCAGATTGGAACCGTAAAAACAGATCGTGATTGTCCGATACAGACTTTACATTGAACTCTTCCACAAACCATCCTTTAGCCGCACCATTGGGTCGAAGACTGCCAATCACGGGTCCATTCAGAGAGTCAATCCTCAATTCCAATATTCCATCAGGAACGGGAGTTACGTATCGTATCAGTAATTTTGTGTGCTGCTGAAAAGGAAAATTCTTTATTCGTGCACTTGAGTAGTTTCTCAACGCCAGCCATTTCGTATCTGCCAATGCGCCATTAACTATCTGGTCTGCTACCAGGCTATTAACGGCGGGCTGTCTGGTTCGTAAAAAGTTTATTACACGATTTGCCTCCTTTGGGTCAACAGTGGTCTGCAGCCAGTTGCTGACCTGCTTAAACCGGATGCTGTCTTCCGCCTTGTATTCATAGAGTAAAGGATAATCATCAAAAGTATCCTCGTCTCGCGTATTGTTGAAATACCCCATGAATTTGTAGTAATCTTCGTATCGGAATGGATCATAGGGATGGCTGTGACACTGAACACAGGCGAATGTTGTGCCCATAAGTACCTCCCAGGTTGTATTTACCCGATCAATTACTGCAGC
>CANHUD010000055.1 GCA_947463665.1 Sphingobacteriales bacterium | reverse complement strand
ATTGTGAAAGATAAGAATGGCAATATATACTCGGGTAGCTCAGCCGGAATACAACGCTGGTCAGGTGCAGATGGCAGTTTTGTGAACGATCAAAAAGGGTATGTAGAACTGGGGGATAAAGGAAAGCTTTCCGTGCGCTTGGGCGGTATCAGGAAGTATGAGAACTTCAAATACAATCACCTGCTGCCTTTCCCCAATGAGCGTCGTACGGAATTCTATGCCCATACCGCGCAACATTTATATATCGTAACGGGGGGACGCCTCTATATTTATGATATTCTGCCCTTTTCCATCTCTTATCGCAATCACAGCATCCGCACCATCAGTAATCGGTATGTGGGTACCTACTCGGGTATATATTACAAAGGAAGAAAAATCAACTACCCGCCTTTTACGGAAGGGCATATCCGCGAGATCGGCGATACTGCTTTCATTTATTTCAGTAACTGGATGTATCTTTTCTATCCAGATCCTGCAGCTACTGCCGACACAGCGGCGCCGAAATTTACTACCAAAGAAACCCTGGGCGAAGTGTTCGACATACTTGCAGACCCCAAGACCCGTCGTCTTTATTATTTCTGTGATAGTGGTCTGTATAGCTCCAATGCGGCAGGGGACGACCGGTCCTTTCTTTTTAAAAAGAAAGAATCCGACCCATTGGTGCCAATAGGCTTTCATGAGAATATCCTTCAGTTTTGCAATGGCAATGAATTCTGGACCTACGATCTGATCAGCCGTAAAAATATCCTGAAATTATCCCTGCCCACTAAAGTGATGAGTGCGGTGATATTGAATGAAAAATTTTATCTACTCACTGCATCGGAATTGTATGGTGAAACCGTAGGGGGGAAATATGTCAAACTGGCCGATTTTACCGATGCACACTCATTACTGTCCATCAACGACAAGGAAT
The DNA here is from genome assembly GCA_947463665.1 of Sphingobacteriales bacterium. Taxonomy (GTDB): domain Bacteria; phylum Bacteroidota; class Bacteroidia; order Chitinophagales; family Chitinophagaceae; genus Pollutibacter. The sequence continues at coordinate 9,913 of CANHUD010000055.1, read as the reverse complement.
TGGTGATCGCTACCAATATGGGGCTCTATAGTTTTAATATTGAAACTAATGAAAATCAAGTAATTATACAAGGAGTTGAATTCAATCGGAGAGCTCTCTATCTAAAAGACAATGTTTTGTATGCAGGTACTATCAACGGACTTTATCAGATAAATGTCAATAAAATCAATGAGATCATACAAAACAATGATCTGACCAACCGAAAAACCGCTGTCAACCAACAATGGCTGATCCTGGTGGGTGTCCTGATCGTGATCATCGTGGTGTTGGTGTTGTTTCTGCTCATTACCCGTCGGAAATTGAAGGAGCGTCAGCTTCATGAAGAGGAAGTAAAGCCAACCAGAACGGTAACCCCCGATGAAGTGATCGTCTATATCAAGGAAAACCTGACGACAGTAAGCATTAAATCGATCAATGAACATTTTAACACAAATACGGTACAGCTCTATAACATCTTAAAGCCACAGAAACCCGGTAATATTATCACGGATCTACGCACCGAAATCGTCCTTCAACTCCGAAAAGAAGGAAAATCGGCCAAAGAGATAGCCGAATCAACTGGATTTAGCGAGTCATACATCTATCGGGTCAAACAAAAATAAAGTCCAGGGCCTGGAGGGCTAATTCCCAATTTATGGGTCATAAAGCACCTCTTTTTCTTCCAATAATTATGGATCTGATAAAAATTATCAGATTTCTTACAAATTTTATTGATTTTAAAATTTGTAAGATGGCCTTGAAGTATTGAAATATCGATTCTTTGGCGGCTTTTGCTCCCTCTTTGATCTTTGGTCATTCTGTTAAAAATGAAACAATGACCAAGCTAATGAGAAAATTTCTACACTTAGGATTCCCGTACAATCTGTTCATTTCAGGTAGGCAGACTCAACGAAATAAACTTGCTTTAGACGATCTGACTACCCATATTTTCAGACATAAAGCAATTTTAGCCATATTCCTGCTGCTGCTTGTTTCCAGTTCCTCTATTGCACAGAACTGGGATCAGGTTATTAAGGCTTCGGCCAGCGACCGGGCCTGGCGTTATCAGCCAGACAGGGAAGCAAATGATTATTTTGGCGCCAGTGTAGCCATTGATGGCAACTATGCCATTGTGGGGGCATATTTACAAGAAGATGCTGGCGGCACTACACCTTTTCAGGGAGGAACAGCGCTACTTTTTAAGAAAAATGCCAGTGGGCAATGGCTATTCCTGAAAAAACTGAAACCGGCTGACCTGGCAGGCAATGATAACTTTGGGTATAGTGTAGCTATCAATGGCAATACGATTGTGATTGGCGCAATCAATGAAGACGAGGATGCAGCTGGGGGAGCTACTTTAGCATCTGCAGGTTCAGCATATATATTTTCCAAAGACCAGGGAGGTACGGACAATTGGGGTCAGGTGAAAAAAATAGTGGCCTCCGACCGGAGTGCAGACGATCAGTTTGGAAACAGCGTTTCCATTAGCGGAAACTACATTGTGGTGGGTGCACCAAAAGAAGATGAAGATGCTTCGGGAGGGGCAACGGATCCGGATGCTGGATCTGCCTATGTATTTTACAAAGACCAGGGCGGCACTAACAACTGGGGAGAGGTTAAAAAAATAGTACCATCCGACAGATTGGGTTCAGATCAATTTGGGAACAGTGTTTCCATCAGTGGTTCAAATATTGTTGTTGGTGCATGGGGGCAGGACTCTGATGCCGCAGGAGCAAATTCTCTGCAACAAGCGGGAGCGGCCTATGTATTTAGCAAAGATGCAGGAGGTACCGATAACTGGGGACAGGTAAAAAAACTGGTCGCTTCAGACAGAGCCGCTGATGATAATTATGCCGTTAGTGTAGCTATTAGTGGAAACAACATTGTGGTGGGTGCATATACAAAATATGTACCCGTTGTCGTGTTTGGTCCCGGTGCGGCTTATGTGTATAATAAAGATCAGGGAGGCACCGATAATTGGGGGGAAACCAAAAAAATTATTCCAGGCGACGGGGCTGCGAATGACCATTTTGGCTATAGTGTAGCCATAAATGGTAACACCATAGTAGTGGGTGCCAAAGAGGAAGACCATGATGCAGTAGGAGGGGCTCAGCTTTTTGCGGCCGGATCCGCGTATGTGTTTAACAAAGATGAGGGAGGTGCCGATAACTGGGGACAGGTTAAAAAACTGGTTGCCTCCGATAGAGCAGCCAGTGATAATTTTGGCTGGAGTGTATCTGTGAGTGGAACAGATATCATTTCAGGTGCCTGGGCCGAAGATGAGGACGATGCTGGCTTAAATACGCTCAGTGCAGCCGGTGCTGCTTATACATTTAACTCAGACCAGGGTGGCACAGCCAATTGGGGCCAGGTGAATAAACTGGTGGCAAAGTCTTTATTAGGAAATATATTCTACGGAGCTTCTGTAGCCATTGATGGTGATTATGCCGTAATAGGATCTTACGGTGAGGATAAAGATGCTGCAGGGTTAAATTCAATGTTAAACGCAGGTGCCGTATATGTATTGAAAAAACAGGCCGGCATCTGGACCGAAGTAAAAAAACTGGTCGCTTCCGACAGAGCGGCGAATGATTATTTTGGCTTTAGCATCGCCATAAGTGGAAACAATGTTGTTGTAGGTGCTTTCAATGAATCGGAAAACGCTGCAGGAGGCGCTACCTTATCAGCAGCAGGTTCTGCATATGTGTTTAACAAGGATGCGGGTGGTACCGATAATTGGGGCCAGGTAAAAAAACTGGTCGCTTCTGACCGGGCGGCAAGTGATAATTTTGGCCGGAGTGTTGCCATCAGCGGAAACAGTGTTGTAATAGGAGCAATAAGTGAAGACGAAGACGCTGCCGGAACTGCTACCTTATCTGCAGCAGGTTCTGCCTATGTGTTTAACAAAGATGCAGGCGGTACCGATAATTGGGGTCAGGTAAAAAAACTGGTAGCTTCCGACAGAGCAGCGGATGATAATTTTGGTAGTAATTTATCTATTAGCGGCAATTTTATTGTTGTTGCAGCTTCTAATGAAGATGAAGACGCTGCCGGGGGTAATACCTTATCAGCAGCTGGTTCTGCGTATGTATTCAGCAAGGATGCGGGTGGTACCGATAACTGGGGACAGGTAAAAAAACTGGTCGCTTCTGTGAGGGCGGCAAGTGATCTTTTCGGCTCTAGCATTGCATTGAGTGGAAATAATATAGTAGTAGGAGCTCGTGCTGAAGATGAGGACGCGGTAGGGGGATCTACGCTTAACGATGCTGGTGCTGCGTATGTTTTTAGCAAAGATGCCGGTGGTACCGATAACTGGGGCCAGGTAAAAAAACTGGTCGCTTCTGACAGAGCCGCTAGTGATCTTTTTGGCTACAGTATCGCCATTAATGGAAACTATGTCATAGTTGGAGCTTATAGTGAATCTGAAGACGTTTCCGGAGGTAATACTTTGTCAGTAGCCGGATCCGCTTATGTGTTCAGTAAAGATGAGGGAGGTACCGATAACTGGGGACAGACCCATAAGATCGTTGCTTCTGACAGAGAGGCTTCCGATCGTTTTGGTGGGAGTGTTGCCATTAATGGAGGTAATATTATGGTGGGCGCTCCTCAGGAAGATGAAAACGCTGCCGGAGCTGATAATATTAGCGCCTCCGGCTCTGCCTATTTCTTTGCTAACTCTTCAGTCCTTCCGGTCTCCTGGGGCAGCTTCACAACCGAAAAACAGCAAAATAATGTTTTGCTTCAATGGACAACGCTTCAGGAACAGCATGCAAACTATTTTGCCGTTCAACACAGTACCGATGGTAGAAAATGGACAGATCTTTCCAGGGTACAAGCCGTTGGCTACAGTCAGGTGATTCAGCGATACACGTACACGCATACCAATCCGTCAGCAGGCTTGAATTATTATCGCTTGCGACAAGTCGATCTGGATGGCACCGCTACGTTCAGCGCAATCTCTAAATTGATGTTTTTGACCGATCTGGCACTCAAGTTTTATCCCAATCCCGTTGTGCAGGGCCGTGTGACAATATCACTATCCAAAGCCGCAACCATACAAGTATATAATCAACAGGGAGCCCTGTTATTGACAAACACCCTGCCTGCAGGCAACAGCGAACTCAATGTGCAACACCTTCCTAAAGGAATGTATTTCCTGCGAAGCGATACACAACTCTACCCGCTCATCATCCAATAATCTGTCTTTGTTTCTTTAACATAGGTCGGCCCCAATGGCCGGCCTATTTTTTTGAAAATAGGAATCCATCATTAACCTGTATTCGGCCCCAACAATCCATACGCTCGAAAATTATTGTATAATTATTTTTCACTTAACTTTTTTTCGGAATAGATAAGTGCTGCTTGGCGTATATATGGTTTACATACGCGTCCATTTAAAGAGTTCCTTTATTCTTTAAATAAATCTGCGGTGGTTAATGCACTGAAGGCACCTTTTTCTGAGCTAAAAAAACATATCTTAAAGGAATATAGTTAAGTTTATTGCTGACAAACATTTCATATGCAAAAGATTTTTGCCACTACACTGCTGCTGGCATTCGCCTGCCTGGCAAGCCCTCCGCTTGCCGCACAAGTGCGGAATCCGGTTAAATGGTTTTTTAGCGTCAAATCGAATGGCCCGGGCCGTTATGTGTTCGTCGCCAGGGCGATACTTGAGAAAGGCTGGTACATTTTCTCGCAGAATACACCAGACGGAGGACCCATCCCAACTTCTTTCCGGTTCAACAGGAACCCGATGATAGAAATGACTAGCGTTGTCAAAGAAGTGGGTAAGATGGAGAATCGCTATGATAAGCTTTTCGGAGTGGACGTCCGCCGGTATTCGGAGGAGGTATCATTTGTACAGGTGGTCAGTGTAAAAGGAAAGGTAAAGACAAATGTAAGCGGCTCGATCGAGTATATGCTGTACAACGAAAAGGAGACTTTACCGCCAATGACTAATAGATTCATTGTCGAGTTGAAGTAAACTATTTGCAGAAGATGTCCAGCTTCCCGAGTTCTGGGAAGCAGTTCATCCGATTTTGAAAGCTTTAAGTTCCAGTGTGAAGTTCTCTTTGAACTCTGTACAAAGAGGGTATTTTTGCTGATTTTCTTTTGATTTTGTCCCAATATTGTTCCTCTACCTGGGTACCGGTACTGATTCTAGGGGGGGATTGTTCTTAATAATTCGAATCAGGATGCTTTTTCTGATTGGGAACTCGCTCTACTGTTGAATTCCAGGTTGAAATATAAGCTCATGTTACACGAAGATTTTAATAGCCTTCTTTTTCGTGAAAAAAGAGGGTAGAATAGGTACAGTATGCGCATAAAAAAACGCCGCAACCTTCGTTACAGCGTTTTATCGTGACCCCGTCAGGATTCAAACCTGAAACCTTTTGATCCGTAGTCAAATGCTCTATTCAATTGAGCTACGGGGCCATCCCGTTTTGGGAGTGCAAAAATAAGAATTTATCCGCTCTCTCCAAAAATATTTACCAAAAAATCAGGAGAACCGTTTTGTGCTCTCCTGATGCTTCTTTTCTTTAGTATGTCCACTGCACAAAAGCCTCCAACGCCGCGTATTTCGGCAGTCCAAGCTTATCATACAATTCAGCAGTAGCGGCATTCCGCTCTTCCGCACGCTGCCAGAATTCCCGACTGTCCGATCCCTGAAACACAACGCCGTCTTTTTGCGACTGGTGAATAAAAATTCCGTTCCGCTTCTGGATTACCTGGTCCGGGCTCATCGGAATAGTCATGTCCACATCCCAGGGATCCCACTCGGCCCAGGCTCCCCTGTACAGCCAGAGGCGACAATCCTTTATAGATTCATCCTCCGCGGCTTTCAGGCGCTTCAGGGCTTCCATCAATACATCGAAACACACTTTATGCGTACCATGCGGATCCGCAAAATCACCTGCTGCAAAGATCTGGTGCGGCTTCACTTCCCGGATCAGTTCCATCGTCAGCCGGATATCCTCCTCACCGGGCGGATTCTTTTCCACCAGGCCGGTTTCATAGAAGGGTAGGTTCTGGAAATGAATGTGCTCGTCCTTTATGCCTACATACCTACAGGTTGCACGGGCTTCGGTTCTGCGGATCAGCCCTTTGATCGCCCGGATATCATCCGTATCCTTCTGAAGTGATTTCTTCGATTTGATAAAATTCTGTGCATCTTGCCAGATACTGTTCGTACAGCTGTTGTCAATGCCAAAGATCCGGTCGAACTCTACCGCAAAGTCAATCTGCCGCATCACAAATTCATCGCTCACGGCAATGTTGCCGGAAGTCTGGTAGGCCACATGTACCTCATGTCCCTGCTCATGCAGGCGTATGAAGGTACCACCCATCGAAATGATGTCATCATCCGGGTGGGGAGAGAAGATGATAACCCGTTTTGACTTTGGCTCCTTCCGTTCCGGATGGCGGGGAATCAGTTCCGAATATTTCCCGCCAGGCCAGCCGGTAATGGTGTCCCGCATGCCATTGAAGACTTTCAGGTTGATGTCATATGCCGATCCAAACTTCACCATCAGATCGCTCAATCCGAAGTTGTTGTAATCGTTTGCCGTCAGCATTAATATCGGCTTATTCAGGCTCAGTGCCATGGTGCAGACGGCCTTGCGGATCTGCTTGGTTGTCCACTCCACTTCTCCGGTAAGCCACGGCGATTTAAAGCGTGTCAGCTCCTCTGCGGCACCTTCATCCAGAATGAAAGTACAGTTCCCGTGTTCCTGCAGAAACGATGCAGGTACATAATCGGTTACGTTGCCTTCCACAGATTCCCGGATCACCGGCGCTTTCCGCTGGCCCCAGGCCAGCAGCACGATGCACTTCGCTTTCAATATAGTATTGATCCCTACCGTAATGGCCAGTCGGGGTACATCAGAAATGCTCGCAAATTCATAGGCATTCGCCAGTCGGGTGGTATTGTCCAGCGCCACCAGCCGGGTAGTGGAATGCCTGCCGGAACCGGGCTCGTTGAAGCCGATATGCCCATTCAGACCGATGCCCAGCACCTGGTAATCTATTCCTCCTGCCAGTTCGATCTTTTTCTCATATGTAGCAGCATATGAACGTACATCGTTCTTATCAATGGTACCATCGGGAACATGGGTGTTGTCCTTATCGATATCAATATGGTTGAACAGGTTTACGTTCATGAAATTGTGGTAGCTCTGGGGAGCGGAGGGTTCAATCGGATAATATTCATCCAGATTGAACGTGATCACGTTTTTGAAACTGAGTCCTTCCTCCCGATGCAGCCGAACCAATTCCTTGTAAAGGGCTTTGGGCGTTGAACCAGTGGCCAGTCCCAAAACACAGGGGCGGCCTTCTTTTTGTTTTTGACGGATCAGATCAGAAATCTCTCTGGCTACGTTTGCAGACGCCAGTTTGTCATTTTCAAAGACCTGTACAGGTATCTTCTCAAACGAATCGGCTAAACTCATGTTACGAAATTTGAGGTTATTAGGATTACTGCGCAAATATACTCAATCGATTTTGCATACCGGCCGCTTATCCTGTACAAACGATTGCTCAGGGTTGTAACTGCAATTCAAAAACCAATGGCCATAACTTACCGGTTACATACATTTTTTTGCTCTCCGGTTCCCAGGCAATGCCATTCAGAACAGCCCCATGTACATTGTTACGAATATACCCCAGATCAATCCGGGCATATTTTTCCAGCACATCCTTCAGGTCGATCTTACCGGTCACCTGCCCGTTCCGGGGGTCGATTCTCATGATGTAAGTATAGTCCAGCCGGTTCGCATAAATCACTCCATCTACATATTCCAATTCATTCAGGTTGTTCACCGGGCCCAGATGATCCGATACAGAAATGACGCGCTCCAGCTTTAATGTGCCCCTGCTTACCACATATAATTTGTCTGATCCATCACTGATATACAGCGACCGCCCGTCGTTGGTAATGCCCCATCCTTCATAACTCCAGGGCAGTTCACCTTTCAATACTAAACTCTTCGGATCGTATAGCAACACTTTTTTGTTCTGCCAGGTCAGCTGGTAGAGCGTATCTCCTAACACGGTTATGCCCTCTCCAAACAGTTTAGTATCCAAAGGCTTAATCGTTTTGGGTTGGCCCGATTTAAAATCTACTTTTCTAAGACTTGATCGTCCCTCCAGTCCGGTACTTTCCAGTAGTTCGCCTTTGTAAAATTCAAATCCCTGCGTGAAAGCAGCCGTATCGTGTGGAAAAGCATTTAAAATGGTATAAGGAATGAGCGGTGCTTCCGGAATGCCGGCACCCGGATTTTCCTGCGTTGCAACCGTGTCATTGTTTGCAGACCCGCAGGAGGCCAGTCCGGCCAACAAGAGCAAATAAAAAAGTTTTGATGACATATAGACTATTTACCTATTTAAGAAGCTGTGAATCAGATTTATCCGAAAGAAAATGACCTTAGTGCCTGCCAGCCATTCATCCACGGAGCTGTAAAGTTGCGAAAGGCACTTTGATTTCTCATATTTTTTTTCGACTTTTGACGACTTACCTCTTAGGCATCCCTGCCAGAGAGCGCCTCTCAATCCACTCCCACGAAAACCATTCATCCGATCGCCACAAAACCATCAGCTTCACAGCTGAACTGAAAACCGTTATCCACCCTTAGAAAATCCGCGATCCATCCCCCTTGAGAGCCATTCGAATCTGAAACCTGAAACGAATGCGAAAGCTCCTCTGTGTATTACTGACGCTGATCAGTGTCTCCGTTATGGCCCAAAAAGAATGTGGCACAACCGCTTACCTGCATCAGGTAGGTGCTACTTTTGCCATGTCAACTCCAATGCTGGAAGAAGTAACTTCTACCCAGCAGCCAACGGGTATTTCCTCCCAGACTATCATTTACATCCCTGTTGTGGTGCACGTGGTCTACAACGATGCACAAACCAATATAAGCGATGCCCAGATCTTCTCACAGATTGATGCGCTGAACAAAAACTTCAACCGTGAAAATGAAGATTTTCAAAAGGTTCCTGCTGTGTTTGCCAAAGTAGCGGCTGGTGCCAATATCCGGTTCGTACTCGCCAAAGTAGACCCCAGCGGCCGGGCTACCTCAGGTATCACCAGAACTAAAACGTCCCGCTTGATGTGGTCCAATGACGACAAGATCAAAAATCCTGCAGATGGGGGAGTGGCACCTTGGGATGCGAAAAGTTATCTGAATATCTGGGTCTGCAACACCGTTCCGGGACTTCTTGGTTATTCATCTGCCCCGGGTGGTGATCCTAAAAAAGATGGAGTGGTGATCAAATCATCTCTTTTTGGGGTAACAGGAAATGGTTCGTTCGGACTGGGCCGTACCGCCGTTCATGAGGTCGGTCACTGGCTGAATCTGAAACATCTGTGGGGAGATGCTGCCTGTGGATCCGATGAGGTGGATGATACACCACAACAAAAAACATTCAATCAGGGAGCGCCCAGCTTTCCGCTGATCAATGGCGGTTGTTCCGCTAATAACCCGTTTGGTGATATGTTCATGAATTTCATGGATTTTACCAACGATGCCGCCATGATGATGTTTACACAGGGACAGGTATCCAGGATGCGTAATCTCTTCGGTAACGGTGGAGTACGTCAATCGATACTCACTTCCAAAGCTCTTGGAGAACCGTGGAATATAACACCGGCCAGTTCTACGCCTGAAACTACTACAGCCATTCCGGTTGCCAGTCTGCGTCTCTATCCTAACCCTGTGATTGATAAGCTTACTATAACCGTCTCCGGGGAAGGTACAGCTCAGGGTACGCCCTTCGCTATCTTTGCAGCGGATGGTCGCCTGATGCAGACCGGGAAAATGGCTGGTCCTGCCCAAACGCTCTCCCTGAGTGGATGGAATCGTGGCCTTTATTTTGTACGTATGGGAAATGAGCGCTCACCTCAGGTAATGCGTTTCATGAAGCAATAATTAATATT
>CANHUD010000054.1 GCA_947463665.1 Sphingobacteriales bacterium | reverse complement strand
CTGCAACGTAGATTGAATAGACCAATGTTCATTCAGATCCGCTGAAACCGATAGCTGTCCGCCATACAGAAAAGCGCGGTTCTGGTTCTGACTGGCAAGTATCTGAGCCTTTACACCATCATAGAGGATGGAGTCCTGACCATTTAACCGAAAGGGAGCCTTTACGATGGCATTTCGGAACAAGGTGTAAAAGGCACCGGCTTCTATGCTAATCTTTTTAGATAGTATTTTTCTGTAGTTCAGGTCAAATGAATAGGTGTATTCGGGTTTAATATCCGTATTGGGTAGTACTACCTGTTGTGCCGCAGTACTGGATTCGAATACTTTACTGAGATCGTCTATATTGGGGGCCCTGAAGCCTGTAGCGAGGCCCAGCGAGAAGCGATCACTGGCGGATGGGATATAGGCGATGCCTGCATTTCCGGTGAGGGCGAGGTGTTGCTGTACCACAGATGTTACCGGCAGCCGGAAGAAGCTGTTGTCACGGATGGAAGAGGAGAGGCTGACAAACTGCAGTCGAAGGCCATCATTCAATACCCACTTGTTTCCTCCAAATTTGAGGATATGCTGCGCGAACAGACCATAATTATCCATGCGGTTATGTCCGTCCGGATAACGGGTATCCAGTTTGGTTTTGCGTCCTGTGAGCAGATTGGTTCGATCGGCCCCGGATACAACGGTATTCCACTGGGCATCGAACCCCGTGCTGAGTTCGTTTTTCCCAAAGGCTTTGTGCAGATCGATTACAGCACCCCACACATCCACCTGTTCTCTGCGACTGTCGAACCGGTCATATCGCCGGTATTCGCGGGTCTGACGGGTTTCGAGTATATCCTGATAACTCAGGGTGGCCCGGATATCCGTGAAAAATCCTTTCAGCTTCTTCACCTGAAACGTATAAGCTGCCAGTGTTCGTTGTTGTGGCCCGTAGTACCATTCTGCGAATCGGAGGGTTCCGTTGCGGATATCCTGAAGCCGGTCGTACCTCGGAACATTTGAAGAATTGGAATGCTGCAGGTTGAGCAGGTGGGATACCTTATCAGAAGGCTGATAGAGAACTTTTTGCAGGATGTCCCATTGCCGGTAACCGGAGTAGTGCTGGATGCGGTTATCCGGATTCTGCACCACCGTATCGTTCGCATACAAACCTAAAGGGATAGTATACTGATTTCTTCTCCCAAAGCCCGGATAATTCCGATGGTCCCGGCGGCCCATGCGCATATCCCCAAAGTCACTGTATGTAGCGGAGGTGAGAAAGGCCCACTTCTTTGTACCGATGTTGATATCGGCATGTGTTGTACGTTCATTGTTCACGGTACTGTACCGTGCAAAGGCATTGCCGCTGGTGGAGGTTTTGCCGGCCGACAACACCGGTTGCCGCGTGATCAGGTGGATAGTACCACCCAGCGCATCACTTCCAAAGAGCGTGGAAGAGGGGCCCTGCAGTACTTCCACCCGATCCAGCATGTGCTGATCGGCCGTAATCACATTTTGCAGATGGCCGGAGCGATAGATGGCGTTGTTCATGCGTACTCCATCAATCACCAGTAATATCCTGCTGGCTTCAAATCCCCTTATCACCGGGCTGCTGCCACCCTGCTGGCTTTTCTGAACAAAGACTTTTCCGGTGCTTTGCAGGAGATCCCCGGTATTCTGTGCATTGGTCCGGGCAATGGTTCTTGCGGAAACAACGTCGATCTTCTGGATCACGTTTCGGCTGTTTTCCCGGAATTTATTGGCCGATACCACTACTTCATTAAGCCTGACGTAGCGGTCCGTTGTATCGGCATCCTGTGCCTGCAAACAGATGCAGGGTAAGACCAGCAGAAAGAAGACATATCTCATAAAGATGTTCATCCAATTAGCACATCACCCGTCATTTCTTTAGGTATGGGGATGTGCATCATGTGCAGAATAGTAGGCGCCAGATCGCCCAGTTTCCCTGGTCGGATCGTTCCTTTCCATTCCTTATCTATAATGAAAAACGGCACGGGATTGGTGCTGTGTGCAGTATTGGGTGAGCCATCCGGATTGACCATGAAATCTGCATTGCCGTGATCGGCTGTCAGGAAAATCGTATAGTTATTTTCCAGACCCGCAGTAACCAGTTTTTCCACGCATGCATCAACGGTTTCAACTGCCTTTACTACGGCTTCAAAAACGCCGGTGTGGCCAACCATGTCTGCGTTCGCAAAATTGATACAGATGAATCCCGCTTCCTGTTTAGCGATTTCCGGCAGCAGGGCCGCGGTCAGTTCCGGCGCACTCATTTCCGGCTGCAGATCATAGGTGGCTACTTTGGGGGAGGGGACCATGATGCGTTTTTCCCCTTCGAACGGCACTTCTCTTCCTCCGTTGAAGAAGAAGGTGACATGCGGATATTTTTCCGTCTCCGCCAGTCTGATCTGCTGTATACCGGCATCGGCCAGCACTTCACCTAATGTATGTTCCAGATTATCATTGCCGAATACCACCTGCACACCCTGAAAGGTTTTGTCGTACTCCGTCATGGTCGTGTACCGGAGATCCAGCTTCGCCATATTGTACTCATGCATATCTGTTTGGGTGAGTACTTCTGTAATTTCCCGGCACCGGTCGGTCCGGAAGTTGAAACAGATCACGGCATCTCCATTTTGGATAGTACCAACCGGCTGGCCCTGTGCATCGGTTTTGATGATGGGCTGAATGAATTCGTCGGTTATATTCTGCTCGTAAGATGTTTTAACGGCAGCGATCACATCGTGCGTATGTGTGCCGGTTCCATGAACCATTGCGTCATAGGCCAGTTTGACCCGCTCCCAGCGTTTATCGCGGTCCATAGCATAATACCTGCCGGTGACGGTGGCAATCTCTCCTATGGATGTATCCAGGTGTTGCTGAAGATCCGTGAGGTAGGCCAGTCCGCCTTTGGGGTCTGTATCGCGCCCGTCGGTAAAGGCATGGATTTTAACATTGGTAAGTCCGGCCAACTGGCAGATGCTGACCAGTGCTTTAAGGTGGCTGATATGTGCATGTACACCGCCATCGCTGACCAGCCCCATGAGGTGCAGTGTTTTGTTGTTTTCTCTGGCGTATTGAAGCGTGTCCTGTAAGGTTTTATTGGCAGCCAGTTCGCCTGATTTCACGGCCACGTTAATGCGTTGCAGTTCCTGATAAACAATGCGGCCGGCACCGATATTGAGGTGGCCTACCTCGGAGTTGCCCATCTGGCCTTCGGGCAGTCCTACGGCTTCACCGAAGGTGGTGAGGGTGGTATGTGGAAAGGAGGAATAAAGCGATTGAACGAAGGGAACTTTGGCGTGTTGGATGGCATCAGAGGCGGCGGACCGGCCTTCTCCCCAGCCATCCATAATGATCAGCATGACTTTCTTTTGACTCATGCTGTAAAGGTACAGAATTGTGTGTTTTTCAATGTTGGAAACACGGATTAGCCGCGAAACGGGTATTTGTTTTTCGTGAGAAAATCTTTGATTTTTGGTCGCTGATCCCCTTGAATGATGATCTCACCATCTTTAACCGAGCCACCGGTGCCGCAGTATTGTTTGATTTTTTTTCCGAGTTCTTCCAGATCCGCTTCCTGTCCCACAAAACCTGTAACCAGCGAAACGGTTTTTCCTCCTCTGTGTCTGGTATCGAGGGTAATGATGAGTTTTTGTTTTTCCGGGGGCAGGGTGGCCTGTTCTTCCTGTTGTTCCTCTTCGAAACGGAAGGATGGGTCGGTACTGAAAACAAATCCCCGGGTATCCGGTTTGTTCTTTTTGCTCATGGTGGTCAGTTTAGTGCTTTAAGGCTGAGATCCAGGCTTCTGGCCTGGTGGATCAGGGCACCCACACTCACATAGTCAACACCGGTTTCAGCGTATGAAACAATGTTTTGGAGGTTGATGCCTCCGCTGGCTTCGGTTTCGAACTGTCCATCTGTAAGTTGAAGTGCTTCGCGGATCTGATCGGGCGTAAAGTTATCAAACATGATCCGGAAAACGCGGCCTTTGGCTTTATTCACCACGATGCGGACATCGTCCAATGTTCGTGTTTCAACTTCGATGCGGAGGTTCAGCCCTTTTTCGATGGTATAGGTATATGCTTTATCGATGGCTTTTTCGATGCCACCGCAGAAATCGATGTGGTTGTCTTTCAGCATGATCATATCGTACAGACCGAAGCGGTGGTTGACTCCGCCGCCGATGCGAACGGCCTCTTTTTCGAAGTAACGGAAATTGGGGGTAGTTTTCCGGGTATCGAGGATGCGCGTATGGTATCCTGTTAGTTTTTGGACATAGGTGTTGGTTAGTGTAGCGATGCCGCTCATCCGCTGCAGGATGTTAAGGACCAGCCGCTCTGCTTTCAGAATGGTATGCACTCGTGCTGAAACAATGAAAGCCTGGTCTCCCGGTTTCATGTGCTGCCCGTCGTGCATGAACAGCTCAACCGCCGCTTCCGGTTCCAGCAGCGAGAAAATTTTTTGGGCGATCTCTACCCCTGCCAGCAGTCCGTCCTCCTTGATTTTCAGCACAGCTTTTCCACGGGCTTCCGGGTCGATCGTAGCCAGCGTGGAATGATCACCGGAGCCGATGTCTTCTGCTAGTGCGGAATGGATGAAAGAGGTGAATGACAAATGATAGAGATTAGAGGTTAGAGATTAGAGATTAGAGATTAGAGGCTAGAGATTAACCTCTAACCTCTACCCTCTAACCTCCAATTTACTGTCCTTGTGCCAGTGAATACGCTTTTTTTCCACCCCACATATTCAGCAGTTCGGTGGAACATATTTTAAAATCAGCCGACAGGCGTTTGTAGAGTTCGATTATATCCACCTGGCTGAGGGGAATTTCGCCTACACTTTCAAAGCGGCAGCGGTATTGGTTAACCACGTTGGTGAAGATGGATCCTTTAGGCCATACCTGGGTTCCGCGGTTGCTGATGGTGACCAGTTTGAAGAGATCCAGTGTATGTTTCAGGCATTTTTCTGCCACATCGTTGGGTTGTTCAGCACTTTCGATAAACATATCCACACCCACGATTGCTTCATCTTCCATTTCTTTACTGATGATGAGCGGATTCTTTTCCAGTTTGAAGATCGTTTGGGTGATCGGTTTATTGGGTAGGATCGGTTTGGAGCCGTGTTCAGGTATTTTTCCGAAGTTGTTGATGATCGCCTGCGCGAATTCGGTGGTATTGAGTGCTAGTTTGTTGCGATCGCCAAAATCACCCGTACGGATACCCTGCTCAAGGGTATAGAGCAATGCATTCTCAATGATGGCAGCACTTTCCATCAGGCCGAGATGGCGCAGCATAGTAAGGCCACTAAGCAGCAGGGCGGTAGGGTTGGCGATGTTTTTCCCGGTGATATCAGGAGCTGTTCCATGAACCGCTTCGAAGATGCAGATATGGTCACCGATATTGGCGGATGGCGCAAAACCCAGACCGCCTACCAGACCGGCACAGAGATCAGAAACGATATCACCCTGCAGATTGGTGAGTACCACCACATCGAACAGATCCGGGCGGGTTACGAGCTTCATGCAAAGATCGTCTACGATCACATCATCTGCTTTCAGATCTGGATAGTCTTTCGCTACCTCGTAGAAGCATTCCAGGAAAAGTCCGTCGGTAATCTTCATAATGTTGGCCTTATGACCGCAGGTAATGCGACGGGCATTTTTTTTACGGGCCATTTCAAAAGCGTAGCGGACTACCTGCATACTACCCGGGCGGGTGATGAAGCGGCGACTGAGTGCCACATCATGGGTGAGCATGTGTTCAATTCCTCCATAGGTATCTTCAATATTTTCCCGTACAACCGTAACATCAATGGGGATGCCAGCCTTGCTGAATACTGTGTCTACACCATGCAGCGTCTGAAATACGCGTTTGTTGGCATAGGTATTCCATGTTTTCCGGGCAGTTACGTTCACACTTTTTACCCCTTTCCCTTTGGGCGTTTCCATCGGACCTTTGAACAGGATCCCCAGGGATTCGATGGTCTGCTGGGCTTCCGGTGTCATTCCATTGGAATATCCTTTGTCGAACACCCATTTCCCCATGTCCACAAATGTGTACGAGAGGTCCACTCTCGCCTCTCTGAAAATAGTCAGAACCGCTTCCATAATCTCCGGTCCGATTCCGTCTCCTTTGGCCACTGCGATGTTCATATATCAGTTATTTAACTTTTTTAGATGCTTTTCCTGTTGGACACTGCAAAAATACTCCGTTCACACCGTTTAATTCTGGTAAATTGGGAACAATTCTTAGAACGAGACGTTATTAGAATATCCATAATAACGGAAAGGCAGGTATGGTTTCAAAGGTTACAGAGGGGGTCAAAGTAAGTGTAGAGAGCTTTTATCAGCCCGACTACAGCAACCCTCTGAACAATGAATTCATGTTTGCCTACAGAATCACTATAGAGAACAGGAATACTTTTCCTGTGAAATTATTACGTCGCCACTGGCATATATTCGATAGCAATGCCAGTCACCGCGAAGTGGAAGGTGAGGGTGTGGTGGGCGTTCAGCCCCAGATTCAGGCTGGAGAAAAGTACCAGTACATCAGTGGTTGCAATCTTAAATCCGAACTGGGCAGGATGCACGGCACCTATATGATGGAAGACATGCATGCCAAAAAGCAGTTCACAGTCAATATTCCTCTATTCGATATGGTTGTGCCCTTCAAATTGAACTGATCCCTGCCCGTTTATGGCTGATTATTCGGTTTCTTCCCCTAACTTTACCTCCTTAGTTTTTTATTTTTTCATTAGTGTTCTCAAGAGATGCAGTACAAAGTCACCTTTAACAATTCCAACAAAGTATTTTTCAATGCCCTTAAGTCTGCCGTGGACGATTATTTTGCTCAGAACAAATTAAAGAAAACGGGCAATTATAAGCTTTACAGCAAAGCGGCCATTTTGCTGGCCAGCGCAGTGATTTTATACCTGACCGTTTTATATGCCCCGATAGCCGGCTGGGTAAGGCTGCTGCTGGCGGCGGTTTTCGGTTCCGGAATGGCTTTCATCGGATTCAATATCATGCACGATGCCAATCATGGCAGCTTTTCCTCCCGTAAGTGGGTCAATGAGGTTTTTGGCCTCACGCTCAATCTGGTAGGAGGAACAGCGTTTCTTTGGAAACTGAAACATAACATCGTACACCACACGTATACGAATATCGACGGGGTGGATGATGACATAAACAATCTTCCGTTCATGCGGGAGTGTAAGACCCAGGAATGGAAGCCGATCCATCGTTTTCAGGGAGTATATATGTTCATCCTGTACGGGTTCACTTCTTTGCTGATGTGGTTTTCCGATTTCCAGAAATACTTTTCCAAAAAAGTGTATACCACAGATCTGAAGCCGATGGATTTTAAGGAGCATCTCATCTTCTGGGTGAGCAAGACGGTTTACGTAGTACTGTATGTAGTTATCCCCATTCAGGTACTGGGCTGGCAGTCGTGGCTGATTGGTTTTTCCGTTATGCATTTTATGCTGGGGCTGATTCTGGCACTTGTGTTCCAGCTGGCGCATGTGGTTGAACATGCTGAATTTACCGTGGCAGGCATCGAGCCGGTAAAGGTTGAGAATGAATGGGCGGTTCACCAGGTAAAGACAACCGCTGATTTTGCGGCCAACAGCAAACTGGCTACCTGGTTACTGGGCGGACTGAATTTCCAGATCGAACATCATCTTTTCCCGAAGATCAGTCATATTCATTATCCGGAACTGAGCCGGATCGTCCGGGAAACATGTGAGCAGTTTGGCATCCGGTATAATTATTTTCCCACTATGGCGCATGCGGTGGTATCGCATTACCGGATTATGCGGGATTTGGGAAGAAAAGCATAGTAGAGATTAGAGTTTAGAGATTAGAGTTTAGAGATTAGAGATCAACCTCTAACCTCTAATCTCTAACCGCCATTCTATCTTCCCGGTTTATACTTCGCTTCTTCAAATAATTTTCGTGCATCGTAGGTCATGAGCTGCGGGAGGGTTACATCCGGGTGTTTCTCCATGAATGACTCTACGATTTTCTTGCCCATGTACAGGGCGATGAAACCCGGTGCATCATCTCCCAATTCCTGTGTTTTCGGACCATCGGTAACATAGGGTTTAATCTTTTGAAAATCCGTTTCGAAGAGCAGCTGATTTTGCAGAAAGAAGGTCCAGATCAGCGCTTCATTCTTTTCGCAGGCCGCCAGCTGGGCGGCGGTATAGCCTATTTTCAGCGTGTCGGCCACCTCAGGCAGCAGGCGATCGATCGCATACAAACGTTTCCCTTTATCGATCATCTGATCGATCAGCGCTTTTTCTCTGGAGAAATCCGGATACAGATCATCTATGATATTCCGCGCACAATTCACCACCATATACGATGGCTCAAAACGGCGGGAAATATAGGCCGGATAACCGCGCCCATCCGTTTCCTGATAGAGCGGCTGCTGACTGCCCAGATGCAGCTGGAGACCAATGCCAAGTCCGTCTGTGGTAATGATATCACCCGACCAGCCCAGAGAGGTTTCGTAAAAAGCATCCATGGGTCCGATGAATGTGATCATTTTTTGAGGAGCGGCGTAATCGGGGAAATAAAACTGAATGTGTTGCAGGAGCGAGCGGACATCGGCCTGAAGGCCTTTTATATCTGAAAAAAGCGGTTGCGACTGCCGGTAAATGGGTCGGAAATCGGTTATAAATTTCTGGAGGACCAGCGGAGCTTCCTGACTGTTCACCGGAACACCTAGGATATTGTCCATAAAATCACGGAGAAAACCCGGATATTTCTGCTGAAGTTCCTGCATGGCGCGAGGCATATCGGTGGTATCCAGCTGGAACAGATCCTGGTCGAACCGCAGAACATCCAGTTTTATGGGGATCCCTGATACATCCGGTTTGGCCGGTTGGGTGGAGCAGGAAAACAGCAGGGCAGCGAACAATACGCTCAGGGCAATGTATTTCATGATGTCGGATATGGCTGCAAGTATACGCAAAATGACCGGTGTGCGTATACAGAGGGTGGATCGGCCATTCATTTTAAGAAACAATTCAGGAACTTCGCACCATGAAGATTTACATCGCCCAGCAAAATTACCATATTGGAAATTTTAGGGAGAATACGCGGAAAATGATCGAAGCGATCGATGCCGCCAAACGGCAAAAGGCCGATCTGGTGGTGTTTTCCGAATTGAGCGTATGCGGATATCCACCGAGGGATTTCATGGAATTTCAGGATTTCATCGACCAGTGTTATGCGGTGGTGGATGAAATCAGGCAGCACGCAGATTCCATTGGGGTGATCGTAGGTGCGCCGCACCGGAATCCGCGGGAAGAGGGCAAGGATCTATTCAATGCCGCCTGGTTTCTGTATGAAAATGAAGTAAAAGCCATCGTACATAAAACACTGCTGCCTACCTATGATGTGTTCGATGAGTACCGGTATTTTGAACCAGCCTTTGAATGGAACGTGATTCCATTCAGGGGGGAGCGACTGGCCCTGACGATCTGTGAAGATATCTGGAATCTGGGCGACAATCCATTGTACAGGATTTGTCCGATGGACCAGCTAATGCCGCAACAGCCCACGCTGATGATCAATGTATCTGCGTCCCCGTTTGATTATGATCACGATGAAGACCGCAAGGAAGTGATCCGGCAGAATGTCCGGAAATACCAACTGCCAATGATCTATTGCAACGCGGTGGGTTCTCAGACGGAAATTGTGTTTGACGGAGGCAGCATGGTATGTGATGCATCCGGACAGCTGGTGAAGGAACTGCGCTATTTTGAAGAAGATTACTGGCTGGCCGATACGGAGCAGCTTCGCGCCGATGCTGCTGTAGCAGCACCTGTATCAGCGCATCTGGATAAAGACATGCGGGTGAGTAAAGTCAGCGATCCATCGGCCATTCTTCCGTATCTAACCAAAACGGATAATATCGCCCAGATTCATCAGGCACTGTTGCTGGGGATACGGGATTATTTTTCCAAGATGGGTTTTACAGAAGCCATTCTGGGCAGCAGCGGCGGGATCGACAGTGCCGTTACGCTGGCACTGGCCTGTGAGGCGCTCGGTCCGAAGCATGTACTGGCCGTAGGGATGCCCTCTATGTATTCCAGTGCTCATTCTGTTTCGGATGCAGAACTGCTTAGTCGTAACCTGGGGAACCGGTTTGAACTCATCCCCATCAAAGGGGTGTACGATGCTTTCCTGGAGGCGCTGAAGCCTCAGTTTGGTGATCTGCCTTTTGGGCTGGCGGAGGAGAATATCCAGAGCCGGAGCAGAGGGAATCTGCTGATGTCGCTGGCTAACAAATTTGGGTATATCCTGCTCAATACATCCAATAAAAGTGAGCTGGCCACCGGATATGGCACGCTTTATGGGGATATGGCAGGAGGATTGAGTGTGCTGGGTGATGTGTATAAAACGCAGGTGTTTGCACTGGCACGGTATATTAACCGTTTTGGTGAGGTGATACCGGAGAATATAATCACCAAGCCGCCATCAGCGGAGCTGAGGCCGGGGCAGAAAGACAGCGACAGTCTGCCGGAATACGAGGTACTGGATCCGGTTCTGTATCAGTACATCGAGCGGAGGAAAGGCGTAAAAGAGCTGGTAGCACTGGGTTTGGACGAAGCGCTGGTGAGCCGGATTCTTAAAATGGTGAACCGGAATGAGTACAAGCGGAACCAGTTTTGTCCGATCATCCGCGTCAGTGCCAAAGCTTTTGGCGTTGGCCGGCGACTGCCCATAGTAGCGAATTATTGAAGCGTATGACAAACGAGCAAATAACGGATTTATCGGAACAGATCACGAAGGCCTCCGGCTTTCTGGACAGGATCACATCGGAAGTGCAGAAGATGGTGGTTGGTCAGCCCCAGATGATCAACCGGCTTTTGACGGGCCTGTTGTGCAACGGGCATGTGTTGCTGGAGGGGGTACCCGGGCTGGCGAAAACGCTGGTGATCAAAACCATTGCCCAGGCCATTCAGGCGAAATTCAGCAGAATCCAGTTCACGCCGGATCTGCTGCCCGCGGATGTTACCGGCACG
>CANHUD010000053.1 GCA_947463665.1 Sphingobacteriales bacterium | reverse complement strand
TGTTGGAAATATTAGGGAAACTTTTTTTATGAACCAACTTCGGCAAAACCATCAGGTAACCTTTCCAAAGTATGGAGATTTTATGGTGGATGATACATTTGTTTTTGAAATTGGTGGAGCCAACAAAACCCAACAGCAGATTCAGGGTGTACCAAACGCCTATCTCGCTCTTGATGAAATCAAGACAGGTCATGGTAACAGAATTCCTCTTTGGCTTTTTGGTTTTTTGTATTGAAAGCAGCTGTCAGTTCTTTATGCCATTTAAATTGAATACTTTTAGCAGATGCTATCAAAAATGATGGCGTAGGATTTCTTTAACCCGTAATGTTTCCCCCAGGCTTAGACAATAAAATTATTGTTGTGAAAAAAATCTGCATCTTCATTGTGCTCCTGTTTGGGTATACAAAAATGTATGCCCAAATCCCCTCCTATCTTACCGAATACAGTAACCTTTATACAAAAGATCCAAGAGCCGCCAATTTGCAGTGGTTTCAGCAAGCTACGTTTGGTCTGTTCATCCATTATGGTTTATATGCACAATTGGAAAAAGGAGAATGGGTACAGTTAAGAGATACCATCCCTGTATCTGAATATGCTAAATTAAAATACACATTTACAGCTGACGGTTTTGACGCAGATAAAATTACTGACCTTGCTATCCAGGCGGGTATGAAGTATATAACCATAACGGCTAAACACCACGACGGATTTTGTTTATTCAGAACAAAACAGACTGATTTTAATGCACTGAATTCCCCTGCAAAAAGGGATCTTATCAAAGAATTATACGATGCCTGTCAACAAAAAGGATTAGGTCTTTTTCTTTACTACAGCTATGCGGCAGATTGGAAACATCCTTATTTCTATTCCAGAGAAAATGGCTGGCAGAACGCAAGGCCGGCTTATAAAACACCTCAACCCGAATACCTTTTCAAGAAAGATAAGGACTTTAAAAAATACATCAATTATGCACATGCCCAGATCAAAGAATTATTAGTTCAATATCCCAATATTGCAGGTATCTGGCTTGATCCGGTTATGGGTTTTTACAGCAGACCGGACCTTTTTCCCATAGAAGAAACCTATAAATTGATCCGATCCTTAAGCCCTCATGCCCTGATTTCCTTTAAACAGGGAGCAAACGGGGATGAAGATTTTTCTGCTCCTGAAAGAAATAGCAGCGCCAAAGTGGGAAGCAATCTGGAAGTTGCAAAACTCGTGTATGAAAAAAATAAAAACAAGCCAAAGGAAGTATGCAATACGCTCCAAAAACATTCCTGGGGCTATGCAAAAGCTGACGATGGACAACATAAAACAAGTGAAGAAATCCTAAAGATGCTTGAAGAACTATCCACTCAAAATGCCAACTTACTATTGAATGTAGGTCCTCTGCCAGATGGTTCATTCCCAAAGGAAGATATAATTACCCTGATGGAAATAGGCAACAAGAGAAAAAAAAAGTAATGAATCATTCTATATGATTCATACCATTCCAGATAGGTTTTTAAACAAAAAGAAAAAGGACAGTTCCCCGGGGAATTGTCCTTTTTCTTACGCTGGAAGAGTGGAGCTGGAGGGATTCGAACCCTCGTCCAAACACATTCCCCATAAGCTTTCTACATGCTTATTCCTGAATTGATTGTCGGGAAGCAACCGGAACAGAACAAACCTACCGCTTCCTTAGCTGGATGGTCTTAAGCAACGGTCACAGCCTTCCGTTACAGCATCCTTTTCTTTTTTGATTAAGCGGGGTAGCTTGGCAAAGGCAAGCCCGCATACCCGGCCATAATGGATGCGCTAATCACTGATTAGGCAGCCATGGCGTAAGTAGATTCGCCATTTGGAGTTTTCGTATTCAGATTAAAGTGCTGACTACGCAACGCACTGCATGCTTACTTACAAAGATCTATGCTGTCAAAACCGGTCAGCCCCGGACCACAAAGATACAACATTATCCTTTCCCCATTCCCGTTCCTGCCTTTTAACGTATTTTTAGTCTACTCAATCTCTTTACATGAGGCTCCTCCTTTTACTATTGCTTGCCCTCTACTCCTCCTGTGCGGTACGCATCCAAACCGCAGCACCGGCCCACTCCATAACAGGTTCTGCCTTCTATCAACAGGCAGCTGCTATGAATACCAACCAACGGGATTCCCTCAGCCTGCACTACCTCCTTTCCGGAAACATACCGGATTTGTTGCGCCGGTTTGTATCCATTCACACATCGTTCCGGGATTCCCTCACCGGCAGGATCACCAGAGGCACCTATTACGTTGCGCCAGATTATCTCTCGATAGGAACAAAAAAGAACTGGGCACGCATCCATCTTTCAGCGTTTGCTGCGCAGCGGATGGCCGATAGCCTCCAGTGTCTGTTACCCACTCGGAAAATGGTGGATCAGATCTACACACAGGCGCGGGTGAAACTGGAACCGGTACCCATGTATGCGCTGCGCGATAGCACGCCCACATTCTATCATCATCACCTGATCGTAGAAGGACAAAGAAAAGGCCGGAAAGGACTGATTGCCGGCATACAGAAAGATATAGTCACCACCGGTAAACTGTATCAATATCCCAAACATGACCGCGTTGCCATTTATGGCTGGCATAAACCGGATGGCAAACCCATTCAGCCGCTTTATACCGGCCATGCCCATTGGTATGTGGATTACAGCCAGGGGGTTCGACTGGTCTATCATAAAATGAAGGTCAACGGGAAATGGATCCCCGTTCGGGAAGTGTTGCAGGACCCCATAAAAAAACAGCTGATCTGCGACGAACCGGACTGTGGCAACGGCCGCTATCCATCGCCCCAACAATAAAAAAACAGGCGACCGATCCGGCCGCCTGTCAACTATCTAAAATCTAAAAACTAAAAACTAATACCCCTGATTCTGCACCAGATAACCGGGCAGATTAGAGGCACCGTCGATCGCCGTCTGCGGGATCGGGAATACGCGCTTATTGCGGTCATTGCTGGTCTTCTCCGTCCAGGTACCTTCGAATTTACCGAAACGAACCATGTCTGTCCGACGCTGCATTTCCCAGTACAATTCGAAACCACGCTCTCTGAATAACAGATCAAGTGTGATCGATGGCAGTGGACGAGCGGTCAGGTTGCCTGAAGTACGGGCAGTACGAACCGCGTTCACATCGGTCAGTGCACCGGCAGCATCTCCTTTACGAAGCCTTGCTTCTGCCCGCATCAGGTACACATCTCCCAAACGAACGATGGGAATATCTACCGCACCAAAATTACGTCCGCTCACTGAGGTCTGGCTGAATTCGTATTTCAACACCCGGAAACCGGTAGCATAATCGCTGCCGGTGGGTGTGAAGTCGATTCGCTCTGTATGTATCACCGGTGTGGTAGGACGGTTGCGGGTATTGTTGAATAGCTTACCGACTTTAAACTTGCCATCGGGGCACTTTAAAAATACACCAGATACCCGCTGCAGTCCATACTGTTGTCCACGCAGAATACCACGGTCTATCCGGTACGAAGCCGCATCATAACAGGCCTCATCGGTAACTGGATCCAGCATTACATTCTTCTTGTAAAAACGGGGATCTGCATCCGCAGGATCCAGCGGTGCATAGGCATCTACCCAGGTACGATAGTATTCCGGTGTAATACCAGGTCCGTCCGTTCCGTTGGCTCCCGTAAATGCCGGCAATGGGAACTGATCACCGGATAAAGAGAAATAAGACAAGCGGTTATGGCCGTTCAGATCCGGACGCTGGTCAACGGCAAAGATCAATTCCCTATTGGAATTGTTATTGTCATTGAATATCGCCCAGTAATCTGTTGACAACGCGTATTGTCCGGCAGAAATGATCCGGGTGGTATAATCGATCACCTTGTCCATATCGTCTGTTCGGAAGGTGAACGTAGCTGCGTAACGATCGCGGTAAACAGCCGCATTCAGATGCAGTTTCGCCAGCAATCCCCATACACCCGCCTTGGTCAGCCTGCCTGGTCCGGTAGTATTGTCCAGTACCGGCTCAACCTCCAGCAATACTTTTTTAAGGTATTCCACCGCCTCATCCCCGCGAACGATCTTTGAAACCGCACCGGGATCCTCTTTTACGAAGATGATGCCCCAGAGATCCAGAATCATAAGGTTATAAAAGGCATACATCCCTTTCGCTTCCGCAATATATTTGGCAGCATTCGGATCCTTGCTGTCGCGCAGGGAACTGATAGCCGTTACAGCTCTCGACAGACTCTGCGTCAGTGGATTCCAGGTATTGCGAACGTTCGCCGTATTGCTGTTCGTAGTATGACGATGGAGATCCAGATAGATACCATTATCACCCCAGTCGGTACCACCCCGATATGGCAGGATGGCTTCATCTGTAGATATTTCCTGCAGGGCAAACAATCCTGTATGGATGTAAATATTGGGCAGGTTGGCATATACCGGGGCGATGGTTCCATCGGCAATCTGCTTGTCGGTCAGTCCTGTTACCGATGATTCATCCAGGATCTGCTCTTCCAGCTTGGTACAGCTTCCTGCCAACACCGCAAAGGAAGAAGCAAAAACGATTGATTTGATTATATTCTTCATGATAAGCGGTTTAGAAATTTACGTTTAATCCGAAAATAATGTTCCTCGACTTCGGATAGCTCAGCTGATCGATTCCATAAGAGGAAATACCATTGACCGTACGGTCAGCATTTACTTCCGGATCATAACCATTATAGTTAGTAATCACAAACAGATTCTGTGCCGTTACGGAGAAACGAAGTCCGGTGATAACTTTCCCAATGGCTTTATCCCTTGTATTGAAGGTATAACCGACAGCCACGTTGTTTAAACGCAGATAGGATCCGTCTTTCAGGTAACGGGAACTTACCGGTGCCGAATTATTGATCGACTCCTCCTTGTACTCCAGTGCCTCAGGTGTTGTGTTCACACTCTTGGAGAGGCGGAGTTTATAGAAGTTCGCATTCGCAGTATTGTCGTAAATCTTGTTGCCGGATACGCCGTTGAAATTCACAACCATATCAAAACCTTTATAATCCAGGCTTCCGAAGAAGGCATAGATCACTTTCGGCAGGGCGGTACCCATCGGCACCCGATCCCTGTCTCCAAATACACCGTCCCCATCCGTATCGCGGAAAGTACTCAGACCCTGGGCATTGAAGCCGGTCCACTCCCGGAGGAAGAAAGTACCAATAGGCTGGTTGTTGATATAACCATTTATGGTAGCAGAGGTCAGACCCGGACCAGAAGCGGAACCCGACTGGATCACGGAGTAGGGGGAATTCTTCACGATGTTCTTCATGAAGGCCGCATTACCACCAATGGAATACCGGAGTCCTGAAGCCGTACGATGACGGAATTCCAGGTCAAATTCCAGACCGCTGTTGGTGATGGTCATATCTTCCACATTGGTCCAGAACGTACCGGCAGGCTGCACCGGATCGGCCGGAATAACCTCCAGCAGGATGTTGTTCGACACCTTGCGGAAATAATCTACGGCACCACTCAGTTTGCCACCAAACAGTCCGAAATCCAATCCCACGTTGGTCTGGGTAGACACCTCCCACTGGATATCCGGATTCGCGAGTCGGGAATATACTATACCGGCCGGATAGGCTCCTGTGGGGAAAAGAGGATAGCTGCTACCAGAGGAAATAGTAGCGGTATACAATGCCTGCGTGATCTTGGATGGAATTTCCTGGTTACCGGTCTGTCCCCAACCTGCACGAAGTTTCAGGTTACTGAACGGACTGTTGCGCATGAAATCTTCTTCAGAGATCTTCCAGCCCAGTGAGAACGACGGGAAATAACCGTATTTGTTGTTCGCACCGAATTTGCTGGAACCATCCATACGGAAGTTAGCGGTGGCAAGGTATTTATTCTTGTAGGAATAATTTACACGCGAGAAGAACGACTGCAATTCGTTGATGGTAGCATATCCACCCGGACGGTTATTCGCCAGGGTCAGTTCCTGACCAATACCGGGATTGTAGATCGGCTGCACCGGTGTGATCGGGAAGCGATTGATGCTCCAGCCACGTCCCTGCAGGTAAATCTCCTGATAAGAATGACCTGCCAGTGTAGAGAACTTATGATCCTTCACATCAAAATCATAGGTCAGGTAATTCTCGATGAGCGTGTTCTTGTTGATGATGTTGAAAGTTTCCAGTCGGCCATCCCGCTGCGGCTGCAGATACGGCAGATTCTGGATATCCCGGGTAGCTGTAGAATTGTCTACCCCGAAATTCATCTTGTACACCAGTCCCTTCATCAGTTGAAGAGAAGGAGAAATGCTTCCTAACACCCGATTGGTTACGGTATTATCCCGATCCAGCTCGAAGGTGAGCAACGGATTGTTGATCAGCTGATACGCTGCAATCTTACCCTGTGCATCATACGCCGGATAGGTAGGGTTATTGCTCAGGGCATCTCCAATAGCAGATCCTATATTGGGACGAACCTGTTTGGTGCTGTTGGCACTGAGGTTCACTTCTACTTTCAGGCGATCGTTAAAGAATTTCTGTGTGGCATTGAAACGACCGGAATATCGATCGAGATCATTCGTTTTGATGATACCCTGCTGTTTCTGCAGACCAAATGAGGCAAAATAAACGATCTTATCCGCCCCCCCACTCATGGTGAGGTTGTGGTTCTGGGTGATCCCCCTGCGGGTGATCACATCCTGCCAGTCGGTATTGCCGCCTTTATCATCCAGCAGTCCACCGATTTCCACTACTTTCTTACGGAAATCATCGGCGCTGAAAACAGGAAGTTTACGCGCCAGGGTAGAAATACCCAGACTGCTGCTGTAGTTCATGGTAGAGGTACCGGCCTTTCCTTTTTTGGTGGTGATCAGGATAACACCGTTGGCACCACGGGCACCATAGATCGCAGTGGCCGATGCATCTTTCAGGACGTCCATTGATTCGATATCCGCAGGGTTTATGAAGTTCAGCGGATCGCCGTTACCGGTAGAGGAATTGTCCAGTGGCAAACCATCCACTACAAACAGTGGCGTGCTTCCTGTTCTTACTCCCCCGGGGCCACGGATCGTGATGCCCTGGCTGCCACCGGGTTCACCACTGGCAGACACCACGTTCACACCGGCAACTTTACCCTGTAACAGCTGCTGGGGAGCGTTGATTATACCGCGGTTGAACGATTCCGCTTTTACGGATTTAACGGCACCGGTAACATCCCGCTTGCTCTGGGTTCCATACCCCATCACCACTACCTGGGCGAGGTCGGTTCCCGAAACCTGCAGAGAAAAGTTCACGGTGGTCTTTGCTCCCACCAGCGCTTCCTGTGAGGTATACCCCACAAAACTGGCTACCAGTGTAGCTTTATCATCTGCTACTGTTATAGAATAATTACCGCTGGCATCCGTAAGCACACTTACGGAACTACCTTTAACGGTTACACTGGCTCCGGAAAGCCCGGATCCGGATGTAGCATCGGTCACACGCCCTTTCACGATTTTTTCGAAACGGGAAGAAACAGAGGACTCAGCCCACAGGCTAAGCGATTGAAAAACAAGCAGTGTTACCAGCAAAATACTTCGGGGTAAATGCCGGTACACATGAGTCATAGTTTGTGCACTCATAGCGTTGGGTTTGGTTGAAAAATACTTTCCATAAAAGTAACTGCTTTATTCATTATCAGCATAAAATTGATGTCAACAAACTATGTTGTTTTGGTTAAGAAATGTGGACAAATCTCAAAAAATGTTTCATATAAAACCGAATTACATATATTTATTGCGAATTCATCCGCATGTATTACCCGATTCTAGTAGCAGCTTGCCTGGCCCTGGCATCCTGCAAGAAAAAAAACAATGGCAGTACGTCCACTTCCGAAACGTACCCAATCAAATATAAAATCACCGCAGGCATTGTTGATGAAGCCTCCGGTATTGCCGATAGCAAACTGAATGCCGGGCACCTGTGGGTGCAGGAAGACAGTGACAGCCCTTCTGAAATCACCTTACTAACCCATAAAGGTGTGCTGGTCAAAAAAATACCCATCCGTGGTATCATCAACCGCGACTGGGAGGATGTTACGGTTGCCAAAGGCCCCAACCCGGCGCTGAATTATGTTTACATTGGTGAAATCGGCGATAACAATGCCGTTCACCCGCAATGCTTTTTCTACCGGTTCCCCGAACCTTCAAAAGACGCCACAGAAGTGGCTTCCGTTGAAACCATCCCCTTCCGTTATCCCGATGGCGCAAGGGATGCAGAAGCCTTCATTGTAGATCCGGAGAAAGGAGATATTTACATCATCACCAAAAGAGAAACACAATCACGCATCTATAAACTCACCGCTCCCTATTCTACCTCCAGTTTAAACACCCTAACCCAGGTGGGTACACTAACCTATAATGGTGTAGTCAGTGCAGCCATTACACCGGATGGAAACGGTGTAGCAGTTAAGACATACCAGCAGGTGTATTATTATCCCCGAACAGCCGGTGAACCGCTGGATGTGACGTTGAAAAAATCCCCATCCAATCTGAAATACGAAGCAGAAACACAGGGAGAAGCCATTACGTTTACAAACGACAACATCGGTTATTTCACGCTGGGAGAACGTGCCATAACCGATGTTACGTTAAATTATTACAAGCGCTGAGCGACTATTTTCCTTTGCCCCATCCCAGCCAGTCGTTACCGTTGGCATAGAGGATCAGGCCAAGCAGGATCACCATTCCTACGATCTGCGCATATTCCAGAAATTTATCACTGGGTTTGCGACCGGTGATCATTTCATACAGGGTAAAGACCACATGACCACCATCCAGTGCCGGTATCGGCAACAGGTTCATAAAGGCCAGCACAATGGAAAAGAAGGCCGTTATATTCCAGAATACTTCCCAGTTCCATTCATTTTTCGGGAAGATCGATCCCATGGATTTGAATCCGCCAATGCCTTTGTACGCACCGGTAGAGGGATTCAGGATCTTCTTGAACTGCTGTACATAGAAATTCAGTTTATCAATGGTTTTGGAAACACCTGCCGGAAAAGAAGCAAAGAAGCCATAGGTCCTGGTCTCAAAGCTGTATACACCGGCTTTTTCCAGTTCGTCCATAGAAGGCAGCGCCGGACGAAACCCAATGGATGCATCGGCACTCAAAACGGTGGTGAGGGTTACCAGTTGACCATCCCGATCCACACCCAAACGGATAGTATCGCCTGCACGACCTGCCAGTAAAGGCTTTACTTCATCGAAATACCGCACCGGTTTGTCATCGATGGAACGAATGATATCTTTCTCCAGAAGGCCTGCCTTTTTCGCATAAAGGCTGTCGGCCACCTCACCTACAATCGCCGGAATACGCGGCAAT
This sequence comes from Sphingobacteriales bacterium, assembly GCA_947463665.1. Taxonomy (GTDB): domain Bacteria; phylum Bacteroidota; class Bacteroidia; order Chitinophagales; family Chitinophagaceae; genus Pollutibacter. The sequence goes on along the minus strand of CANHUD010000053.1, from coordinate 1,759 downwards.
ACAAGGGATGTACGCTTACCCTGCTCCACGATCTGCTCAATGAAATTAACCGGAACGGTTATGGTTTTCTTTTCTCCGCCACGGTCAATGGTGATGGTCTCCCCTAATAAAAGCGCAGCCGGAAGATCTTCAAAATAAGTCACAGGCTGGTTGTTAACGGCCAGGATCTTATCGCCGGTCTGCAATCCGAGTTGCTGGTTCAGGCTGTCTACCGCCCAGATACCGTCTTTCATATTCGCCACGGGCAACTTGGTTTCTCCCCAGGTATAAAGCGTCATGGCATAGATCAGAAATGCCAGCAGCACATTCACGGTAACCCCGCCGATCATGATGATCAGCCGCTGCCAGGCCGGTTTGCTCCGGAATTCCCAGGGCTGTGCCGGCTGTTTCATCTGTTCTTTGTCCATGCTTTCATCCACCATCCCGGCGATCTTCACATATCCGCCCAGTGGCAGAAGTCCGATTCCGTAAACAGTCTCTCCAATTTTTTTCTTTACCAGCGAGATCGGCCAGTCGAAAAACAGATAGAACTTTTCCACACGGCATTTGAACAGTTTGGCCGGTATAAAATGGCCCAGTTCATGCATGATAACGAGTATGGACAGAGAAAGAATGAGTTGTGCAGCCTGGAGGCCTACGGCCGACCAGTTGATATCGAGCAAAAATGTATTCATCATAATAGATTAATCCGGGAAGCAGCAAATTTACGGGCCTCAGCATCGCTCTCAAAATATTCCTCCAGCGTAGGATGTTCTATGAAAGGCAGTCTGGCGATGGTCTGTTCAATCAGTTCGGTCATCTCCAGAAAACCGATCCGGTTTTTGAGAAATCCATACACCGCTATTTCATTGGCGGCATTCATCACACAGGCAGTATTGCCGCCCTTTTCCAGGGCATCCATGGCCAGTGCAAGGTTCCGGAACGTACGGATATCCGGCGGTTCAAACGTGAGCTGAGCCGATTTGGTGAAATCGTACCGGGGAAACTGATTGGGTATTCGGTTGGGATAGCCCATGGCATACTGGATCGGCAGTTTCATATCCGGTAAACCCATCTGCGCCTTGATACTGCCATCTTCAAACTGGACCATGCTATGGATGATGCTTTGCGGATGCACCACCACCTGTATCTGCGGCGGGGTAAGATGAAACAACCATTTCGCTTCAATCATTTCCAGCCCCTTGTTCATCAGCGTGGCAGAATCCACCGTGATCTTCGCCCCCATGCTCCAGTTGGGATGCTGCAGGGCGTGTTCACGCTTGACATTCACCAGAAAGTTGGGCTTACGACCAATGAACGGACCTCCGGAGGCGGTGAGGATGATCCGCTCAATCGGATTGTGCTCCTCCCCTGCCAGACATTGAAAAATTGCCGAATGTTCTGAATCTACCGGAATAACCGGCACATTTCGGGCTGCGGCTTCCGCCATTACAATATCACCGGCCACTACCAGCGTCTCTTTATTGGCCAGCGCAATATCCTTTCCTGTCCGAATGGCCGCCAGTGTTGGCCGCAGCCCTGCAAATCCTACGATCGCCGCCATCATCATATCGTACAGATCCGATGCAGCTGCCTCTTCCAATGCCTGTTCACCCGCCTGAACCGGGATACCGGCCGGGGAAAGGGCATTCCGGACGGCCTCGTACTTGGCAGGATCGCCAATTACAACCAGCGCCGGTTTAAACAACAGGGCCTGTTCGATCAGCAGCTCCTGATTGGAAAAAGCCGTGAGAACCGTAGCCCTGAACTTATCCTGATT
>CANHUD010000052.1 GCA_947463665.1 Sphingobacteriales bacterium | reverse complement strand
AGGCTTACTGCGATGGTTTTGAGCGCTCCATGTGCTTCTACTATTGCATCATGGGCTGCCAGTGCCTCGAATTTATTCTCGGCTGTTACAAAGGGCAAACCGGTAAGGTTAGCAATGTGGCGGGCCACATTTTCGGAATAACCGGAAGGGGTATTGATGCCGGTACCAACAGCGGTGCCTCCGAGTGCGAGTTCACTGAGGTGAGCGAGGGAGTTCCGGATGGCGCGCAGTCCATGATCCAGCTGAGACACATAGCCGCTGAACTCCTGGCCAACGGTAAGAGGCGTGGCATCCATAAAATGGGTGCGACCGATCTTCACCACCTGCATGAATGCCTTGCTTTTTTCTGCCAGTGTGTTCCGGAGTTTTTCTATACCGGGAATGGTAACATCGAGTAGTATTTTATAAGCAGCGATGTGCATGGCCGTGGGAAACGTATCGTTGGATGATTGAGATTTATTGACATCATCATTAGGATGCAGGAATTTGTCTTTATCGGTCAGATTCCCGCCATTCAGGACATGACCGCGGTACGCGATCACTTCGTTCACATTCATATTGCTTTGCGTTCCGCTACCGGTCTGCCATACTACCAGGGGGAAGTATGCATCCAGTTTCCCATCCAGTATTTCATCGCATACGATACCGATGAGATCCGCTTTTTCTTTGGGAAGCACGCCTGCTTCGAAATTGGTAAGGGCGGCTGCTTTTTTCAGGTATGCAAAGGCCCGGATGATTTCCTTAGGCATCCGGTTGATGTCCTGTGCGATCCGAAAATTATCGATGCTTCTTTGCGTCTGGGCACCAAAATAGGCAGCTGCAGGCACCTGCACCTCACCCATCGTGTCTTTCTCGATCCTGTATTCCATAATAGCAAATTTTCAATTGATTCTGGATGTAAAGGTAGGGCTGAATCAGACAATATTCATGATACCTGACGAGGTACCCTATGCTATAAAATATTTGACAATATTCCTGATTTGTATATATTTACGCTCTGCTTGTAAAAAAAATCTCAACGAATGCAGCGTTATTCCTTCATGCGCGCTCTTACTTTCTTTCGGGCTCGGTTGTATAAGAGCCTGACGTTCAACCGTCTTTTTTTTAAACCAAACATCATAATTATGTTCAGATCTGTCCTTGCTACAATCCTTGCATTGGGAATAGGATTACTGTCCTATGCCCAATCCCGTCAGATTACGGGAAAGGTGTTGGGTCCTGACAACAATGGCGTGCCGTCTGCGACGGTAAAGGTAAAGGGAGGCTCAGCAGCCACCAGTACCAACGCTGATGGAGCTTTCACCCTTAGTGTACCTTCCGGTGGCGTGACACTGGAGGTTTCTTCAGTAGGTTTTACCGCGAAAGAAGTATCGGTTGGTGCCGGTCAGAACACCGTGGTAATTAATTTGTCGAGCGATGCTGCTCAGCTGTCTGACGTAGTGGTAACTGCGTTGGGTATCTCCAAGCAGTCCCGCCGTCTGGGATATGCCGTTACGAAAGTAGACGGTAGTGTAATGACCCAGGCTCGTGAAACAAACGTGGCCAATTCACTGACTGGTCGCGTTGCAGGTCTTAAAGTATCCGGAACCAGTTCTGGTCCTCAGGGTACGGTGAAGATGCTGCTTCGTGGTAACCCGTCTATCAACTCCTCTGGTACGCCGCTGTTCGTTATCAATGGTATTCCCATGGATAACACCCAGCGCGGTAGTGCCGGTGAGTGGGGTGGTGGCGATAACGGAGACGGTATCGGAAACATCAACCCGGATGACATCGAATCTATGACCGTTCTGAAAGGCCAGTCTGCCTCTGCACTGTACGGTTCACGTGCTTCTAACGGGGTGATCCTGATTACCACCAAGTCTGGTAAGAAGAATGATTTCTCTGTGGAGTACAACATGAACTACATGGTAGAGAATGCATTGGATTTCACTGATTTCCAGTATGAGTATGGTCAGGGTGTAGGCGGACGTAAGCCAACCTCTGCACTGGAAGCCCGTAACTCTGCTCGTATGAGCTGGGGTCCGAAACTGGATGGTACGCAGGTAATCCAGTTGGATGGTAAAACCTATCCTTATGTTGCTCAGAAGAACAACATTGCCAACTTTTATCAGGCTGGTGGTTCTCTGACCAATACTGTAGCTGTTTCTAAAGGTGGTGAGAATGGATCTTTCCGTTTCTCTTTTGCCAACCTGGGCAGCGATGCGATTCTCCGCAACAGCGGTCTGAACCGTAACACGTTCACCCTTAACCTGGATCAGAACCTGACCAGCAAGTTGAACTTAAAGCTGTACAGCCAGTACATCGACCAGCGCAATAAGAATGTTCCTTACCTGTCTGATGGTCCGCTGAACGCCAACAATGGTCTGTTCCTTGCCAACAACATCGATCAGAGCATTCTGAATCCCGGATACGATCCGATCACCGGACGTGAGATTCAGTTCAGCGATGACGAATACGTAAGTAACCCCTGGTTTGTGGTGAATCAGTTCGTGAACAACCAGAATCGTAAGCGTATGATCACTGCCGCTACCCTTCGTTACAATGTGAACGACTGGTTGTATGCGCAGGCTCGTGCCGGTTTTGATAACATCAACGATCGTGGCCTGAACGTTACTCCCTGGGGTACCGCTTATTCAAATGGTGCACGCGGTGGTCTGGGTAGCCAGAGCCAGTCTTATCTGAACGAATACAACTTCGATGGTCTGATTGGCGGTTCCCGCAAGATTGCTTCTGACCTTTCCGTAGATGTTGCGCTGGGTGCAAACCTTCGCGTAAACAAGGGAGAAGGCGTAAGCATCAACGGTGGTCCGTTCATCTTGCCTTATATCTACAACATTGGCAACACCGTGAATCGCGGACAGGGATACAACTTCTCTCATTCTCAGGTGAATTCTGCTTACTATACAGTAGATTTTGCGTATAAAAATTTCCTGACCATCGGTTCTACCGGTCGTTATGATGCTTATTCTACCCTGCCTGCAGGAAACAATACCATCTTCGTTCCGTCTGTGAATGCCAGCTTCATTTTCTCTGATCTGCTGGATATCAACGGTTTGAATTTTGGTAAGATCCGTGCTTCATGGGCGAATACGTCAAATGAGCTTGCTACTCCTTACCAGACCCGTGTGTATTACAACACAGGTAACTCTTATTTGGGAACACCTGTTGGTTCTTTCCCAACCAACCTGCCTTCTGGTCTGTTGAAGCCGTTCACTACTCAGGAGATTGAGGTTGGTACCGATCTGCGTTTCCTGAACAACCGTTTGAACATCGACGTTGCCTGGTATACCAAGAAAACAGAAAATGAGGTGATGTCTGCGAACTACTCAATCGCTTCCGGTTACACTTCCGGTTTCGTACCGAATGGTTCTATGCGCAACACAGGTCTGGAGGTTCAGATCCAGGGTACACTGGCCCGCACGAAGGATTTCAGCTGGGTATCTACTTTCAACCTGACTTCTGTGAAGAACGAAGTTCTGAAGACTGACCTCGCTGGAAACCGTATCAACCTCGGTTCTAACCGTGCCACACTGGGTAACGCGATCACTGCTTATGTAGTAGGTCTGCCTGGCCCTCAGATCATGGCTTTTGACTACAGATACGACAGCAAAGGTCAGATCGTTGTGGATGCATCCGGTTATCCTGTTCGTGGTAACCTGGTTCCCATGGGTAGCGTACTGCCTACATTGTATGGTGGATGGAACAACGAGTTCACATACAAGAACCTGAACTTTGGCTTCCTGGTTGATTACAACTTCGGTAACAAGGTTCTGTCTGCTACCAGCTACTATTCAATGCTCCGTGGTCTGAACAAGGCTACACTGGTAGGTCGTGAAACCGGTCTGAAAGTTGGAGTTGATGCCAACGGTAACACAAACACTGTGACAGCTGATGCACAGGGTTACTACCGTTCACTGGCCCAGAACGTAACGAAAGTTCACGTTCAGGATGGTGATTTCATCAAACTCCGCCAGCTGACACTGGGATATAACCTCCCGGCTTCTGTGGTTAAGTCACTGAAATTTGTTTCTTCCGTGAATGTTGCTCTGGTTGGACGGAATCTGTGGACGATCATGAAGAAGACAGAGAACATCGATCCTGAGGCTACTTTTGGTTCTAATGTTCGGTATTATGGTATCGAGGGTACTTCACTGCCCACTACCAGATCATTTGGTGTGAACGTTAACATTAAGTTCAAAGGTTAATCCGGAAGGAAAACATTAGTAAACAAAAATCAGTAAAACATGAAATGGTTATCATATCTGTTCATATCGACCCTGGTCCTCACGCAGGTGAGCTGTACCAAGGATTTCGAAAAAATTAATACGGACCCCTCACGGGCAACTCCTGACAACTTCGATGCAACGTTCTTTCTGACCAACGCGCAGAATACGTACAAAGGAGCAATCACAGGGTATGCAGGTCCTATCCTTTTCCAGAGTGGCTGGGTTCAGTTGCTGGCTTCCACTACTACTGGTGGTGCTATCTACTACAGCAACATGGATAAGTATGTACAATCTGCCAATACCATGTCGTACACGGCCAACAGCTGGGGAAGCTGCTACCGTGCGGCTAGTCTGGCCAATGAGATCATCAATATCTACGGTAAAGATGCTGAGCGTGTGAACGCTGTAGCAGCTGCTACTGTAGTTAAAGTGATGTCTGTAGCCTACCTGACAGATATTTATGGTGATGTTCCTTATTCTGAAGCATTTCAGGGAGCAACGGGCGTTACCCAGCCGAAATATGACAAGCAGGAAGTAGCTATAAAGGCTATGCTGGCTGATCTGGAAAAAGCAGCTGGTATGTTCAATGCCGGTAAACTGGCTATCTCTGCAGATCTGTTCTACAAAGGGGATGTAGCCAAGTGGAAGCGTCTTGCCAATTCCCTGATGCTGCGTATCGCTATGCGTCTGGTGAAGCGTGATGCAGCCACCGCTAAGGCATGGGCTGAGAAAGCCGCTGCAGGTGGTGTATTCACCAGCGATGCAGATGATGTTCTATTGCCTGGTGATCAGGCCAATGGGTATACAAACCCCAATGCTGGTCCTCTGCGTACTCCGGCTGATCTGTATGAAGTTCGCTGGGCTAAAACGCTGATCGACTACATGCAGGCTACCAGCGATCCTCGTCTGGCGGCTATTGCTGAAGTTCCTGCAGGTGGTTTCAATGCCAACAATTCATTCGACGCAGGTGACAATACTCCGGCTGTTCAGCTGGGTCTGCCCAACGGCTACGATATGAATGGTGGTGCTACAGATATCAGCAGAGCTCCTGGTTTCCCTGGTGCTACAGATGGTGCTGGTGGTGCTACCAAAATTGGTAAGTACTCTCGTCCCCGTGGTTTCTACCGTAATCTGGACGCACCTGTGTTCCTGATCACTTACGGTGAAACCATGCTGTTGCTGGCAGAAGCCAAGGTTCGTGGTTGGAACGTAGGTTCTGCTACCGCTGCTGAACTGTATGCTAACGGCGTTCGTGGTTCATTCGCATCTCTTGCTAAGTATGGTGCAGGTGCTGGTTCTACACCGGCTGATGCAACTGCTTATCTGACTGCCAATCCGCTGAATGTTTCCAGCACTGCTGCTTCTCTCACACAGATCAACACGCAATATTGGGCTTCCAATGGTATGCTGCTGAACTTTGCTGAGTCCTGGAGCAACTGGCGTCGTACCGGTATTCCGGCACTGACTCCTGTAGTAGCTGCAGGTAACTTCTCCAATGGCCAGATCCCAAGAAGGCAGATGTATCCTACATCTGAAGCTTCTCTGAACGGTGCTGCATACAGCGCTGGTCTGAGTGGCCTTACACCGGCTACCGATGGCTGGAGCTCACGTGTATGGTGGGATAACTAATCGATCTTTACAGACCGATATACGAAAAAGCCCTCCGCAGCTGCGGAGGGCTTTTTACATAGTAGCAAGTGATTGCATTATTTGCGAAAAGCAGGTTTTCTTTTTTCTATGAAAGCAGCAACGCCTTCCATCATTTCCTCTGATCCTGCGCAATCGCTGAATAGTTCCGCTTCCCGTTCAAATCCTTCTGCTTCTGTTTTATCAAAGGCAGCATGGATGGCCTGAATCGATCTGCTTACGGCAGTGGGTGATTTGGAGAGGATGGTCTGTAAAAGAGTAGTAGCTGTTGATAATAATGATTCGGGTGCCGTTACATGGTTGACAAGGCCTGTCCGATGCGCTTCGGCAGCATCTACTAGATTACCCGAGAGTATCCATTCCATCGCCAGCCCTTTTCCTACCAGTCGGGTAAGACGCTGTGTTCCACCATAACCCGGAATCAGTCCAAGGTTTACTTCCGGCTGTCCGAACCGTGCATTGGAAGAAGCGATCCGTATATGACAGGCCAGTGCAAGTTCACAACCACCTCCCAGGGCAAATCCATTTACCGCCGCTATTACCGGTTTCGGACACTGTTCAATAAAGCTGAAAATATCCTGTCCTTTTCTCGCCAGTAAAAACGCCTGTTCTTTTGACAAGCCACTGAATTCAGTGATATCGGCACCGGCTACAAATGATTTAGGCCCGGCTCCGGTGATAATGACTCCATGAATAGCCGGATTGATGTAAACATCTTTAATAGTAGTATCCAATTCAGCTAGTACCTGGCTATTCAGTGCATTGAGTTTATCCGGCCGGTTGATGGTCAGCGTAAGTATACCTGCATCCAGTGTGTGAAGAATCGTTTCCATATTTATAGGTTATGTTGTTTCTTTTCCACCCAGTCCCGGATATAGTGAGCAATTTCATCCATGGATGAGCCCGGGGTAAAGAGCCGGCCAACGCCCATATCCGTGAGGGTACGAAGGTCTTCATCCGGAATAATACCGCCACCGGTTAGCAATACATCGTTCATTTCTTTTTCCTGCATGAGCCGGATGATCTTTGGAAAAACCGTCATGTGTGCCCCGGAAAGGATACTGATCCCAATGGCATCCACATCTTCCTGCAGCGCGGCGGCCACTACCATTTCGGGGGTTTGCCGCAGACCGGTATAAATAACTTCCATACCCGCATCCCGTAGAGCAGCTGCTATTACTTTGGCGCCGCGGTCGTGGCCATCCAGCCCAACTTTGGCCACCAGTACACGGATCGGTTTTGTTTGTTGATCAGCCATAGCTATGTTTTTTAAGCAAGTGCAGTCAGTATATGATTGATTCGTTTCCGGGTTTCTGCCATACCAATGATTTCTGCAATAGCAAATACCCCCGGTCCAAATTTGCCACCTACCAACATAACACGTAAAGGCAGCATGAGTTCTCCGGCCTTAAGATTCGCTGCAGCTGCTTTTTCTTTGAACGACTGTTCCAGCGATGCTGCATCTGCCTTTTCTGGTAGTTCATCGGCCCATTGTTGAAAAAATGCCTGTTTGTCTGTCGACCATTTTGCTTTGATTGACTCTGCATCTACCTGCTCCGGTGTGCGGAAAAAGAACGCACCCTGCTCAACGAAATCGGGAAGCAGTGTGCACCTGTCTTTAATAAGCGGAACGACGGTGCCAAGTCTTTCCGGATCGGCTTGTATACCTGCCTGCTCAAAATAGGGAAGTATGAGCGGCAGAAGCCGGTCGGTACTGCTTTTCCGGATCCATTCCTGGTTAAACCATTTCGCTTTTTCGAAATCGAATTTGGCGCCCCCTTTATGAACTCTTTCCAGGGAGAATTGCTCGATGAGTTCATCCAGACTAAAAATTTCCTGTTCTGTACCTGCATTCCAACCCAGCATGGCCAGCAAGTTGAGAAACGCTTCGGGAAGAAAGCCTCTTTCACGGAAGCCGGCTGTTGTTTCACCCGATTTAGGATCTGTCCAATTCATGGCAAAGACCGGGAAACCTAGGGCATCCCCATCGCGTTTCGACAATTTGCCATGTCCATCCGGTTTGAGAATCAGCGGCAGATGCGCCCACTGCGGCATCTGATCGGCCCATCCCAAATAACGCCACAGCAAAATATGCGCAGGAGCAGATGGAAGCCATTCTTCCCCTCTGAACGCATGGGTGATCTTCATGAGGTAATCGTCTACTACCACTGCCAGATGATAAGTAGGCATACCATCTGCTTTCAGCAGTACTTTATCATCCGACTGCCCGGTATTGAAATGCACTTCTCCACGGATCATATCTGTAAAGTGGACAGTTTCATTTTCCGGCATCCGGATGCGGATGACATAAGGTTTACCGGCTTCCAGCCATTTTTGTGTTTCGTCCGGTTTGGCCAGTGAATTGTTCATTAGCATCCGGATGCGGCTATCGTACTGGGGCGATGGATTTTCTTCTGAGCGAAAGCGGTTGCGCATTTCTTCAAGCTCCTCCGGAGTATCAAAAGCGTAATACGCGTATCCCGCTTCTACGAGTTGACGCGCATAGTCGGCGTACAGGGCTTTGCGTTCGCTTTGTCGGTATGGGGCATACGGACCACCAACTGCCGGACTTTCATCCGGCTGAAGCCCACACCAGGTGAGGCAGTCCAGTATGTACTGCTCGGCTCCGGGAACATAGCGGTTCTGATCGGTATCTTCAATGCGAAGGATGAACTGACCGTTGTGCCGGCGGGCAAACAAATAATTGTAAAGAACGGTGCGGACACCGCCCAGGTGAAGGCCGCCCGTAGGACTGGGCGCAAATCGTACACGTACATTTTCCATGTAGCAAAGATACGCAGGTTCCGTTCCGGCGCATTGGCCTATTTTTGAGGTATGTGGTATCCATTGCGCATGCCGGCACTGATCCGCTGGTACTATTCTTCCTGCATCTGGCAGATGCCCTCTTCAGAGCCGGCTGTCTATTTAACGTTTGATGACGGTCCACACCCGGAGATCACTCCCTGGGTATTGGAGCAACTGAGAAAATGGAATGTCAGGGCTACCTTTTTCTGCATTGGCTCAAGGGTGCAGCAATACCCGGAAATTATGGCCCAGATTCTTCAGGAAGGACATACCGTGGGGAATCATACGCATACCCACCTGAATGGCTGGAAAACATCGGATGATGTGTATATGAAAAATATTCAGCAGGCTCGTGAATGGATACCTTCCGGGTTGTTTCGGCCTCCATATGGACGAATCCGCCAGTCACAGATAAAAGAACTGATACACTCTTCCGGAGACCGGGTGGTGATGTGGAGTTTACTGAGTGGCGACTTCGACAGGAGCATATCTGGAGAACAATGTATGCGTAATGTGCTGACTACTATCCGTTCAGGTGATATCGTGGTGTTTCATGACAGCGAAAAGGCCTGGGAGCGGCTGGAGTATTGTCTTCCGAGGATTTTAGCCCATATAAAAGACAAAAAATGGGAGGGTAAAAGGCTGGAATACAAATACTTGTGATCTCCTAAAAAAAGATTGGGCCGGGGTAGAAACCCTGGCCCGTTTTTAATCCGTACCCTATGAAAACTAGGTCTAAGGTAATAATTTATTCACAACTCACAAGTTTTTTACCTGAGTTTGATAACTTTTGATACGCCATTTATGGTTAGTGTAGCCTCTTTATCACATTCTCCCTTTCCATAATCCAGAATTGCTTCCCGTCCGTTGGTCCGGATAAAGACGGAACCTTTTGAAATCCAGGGGCAGGTAAATGCTTTGATGAGCGGCTCTTTTGTTTCTGCAGCCCAGGTGCGACCATCAGAATATTCTCCTTTGCGACTGAACGTTATGCGGAAGATATCATCACGGGGGAACATCGGCGTACCATTTCCTTCGATTTGTGTAGTAACGGTAGTGCCTGACCATGACCACCAGATATTCCGGTTGAGGCTGTAAACTTTAGCACTGACGGTTCTTGTAAACCGGCGCTGGTTACTTCCGGGTTCGGTGGTATTCTGCAATTGGAAGCGACCGGTGATCTTCATGGAATCCAGAAAATATCCGTCAAGTTCCGTTACTGATTTATTGCCCGGAATATGCAGAGGACCTGAATACATCGTTACAATTTTTCCTTTTCGCACCCGGCCATTGATCCGGCAGTCGTTGCCAAATTCGATGACTACTTTTTTAGGAAATACACCTCTGTCTTTTGGTGTTACGGTTACCGTGTAGCAACGTCCACCCGTTATGGGATTATCAACATTCGGGAATAGGCCAAGCCCCCATTCTCCGTAAATCCCCAGTGCTTCTCCGGCGGTAGCAGCATCAATGCCGGCGGCATTATCGAATACCTCTTCAGCGGTTCCATCCATCTGAACATCTGTATTGGTGGCTTCCGTCAGTTCCTTTACTTCCGGTGTGTCTATACTGGTATCCGATACTTCACGGGTGCAGGAGGAAAGAGCGAGTACAACGCCGAAAACGGCCAAAGTAAGTATTCGTTTCATAACAGGTTTGTTTAACGTTAACGAAAGATAACATTTGTTAGACATAAACACAATAGATTGGTTTAATGAAGTCTGTAAAAAAACTCAATTTTACAGCATGATTTCTCCGATCCGACTGATTGACACGCATTGTCATTTGTACGATGAATCCTTACATCCCCAGCTGCCGGAAATTTTTTCCCGTTCGCGTACTGCCGGTGTTCGTAAGATCCTGATGCCTAATATTGATCGACATTCCATAGATGCCATGCTGGAACTGGAGCGGGATCATCCGGGGTATTGCCTGCCCATGATGGGCCTCCATCCCTGTTATGTGAAAGAAGACTGGCAGGAGCAGCTGGAAATGGTGCGCGACTGGCTGGCGGTGCATCGGTTTGCAGGAGTTGGTGAAATTGGATTGGATTTTCACTGGGATCTTACCTTTAAGGAACAACAGGAAAAAGTGTTTATAACCCAATTGGAGTGGGCCTTACGGTATGATCTGCCGGTTTCGATCCATTCACGCAAGGCAACCCGTTCCTGTATCGATTGGGTACGGACAGTTGGAAAGGGGCGTATCCGCGGAGTTTTCCATTGTTTTGGAGGGGGCGTTGAAGAAGCGGAACAGATCATGGAACTGGGGATGTATCTGGGGATAGGAGGGGTGGTAACGTATAAAAAATCCGGATTGGATGAAGTGTTAAAGGAGATCGGCTTAACGCGCATCGTTTTGGAAACCGATGCGCCGTATCTGGCTCCGGTTCCTTTCCGGGGCAAACAGAATGAGCCGGCT